>JASFUG010000057.1:0-11925 GCA_050050395.1 Nitrospirota bacterium | reverse complement strand
ATAGTAGACCTTGGGAGCTACCTCGAGGACGTTGCCGGCGCCGCCCCTGCGGACCACGTCCGGCGCGCGCGCGGGTCTCGTGGCGCCGTTGTTGCGGATGGTGACACGGGCCGGAAAGGCCCTGGCGAGAAGGTACTCCACCTTGACCTCATCCGTCACGGTGTCGTCGCCGTCGACGAGGACCACGCTGTTGGCGAAGAGTCGCTTCCCGCCGTGTCCGAGGACGATCTTCACGAGACCGGGACAGGTCGTCTCGACGTATTGCCTGGCCCGGTGCCCGCTCACCACGCCGTTCCCGTTGGTGTCGATAAAGACGTCAGCCCACTTCAGCGCCATCGAGCCTTCCCTTCACACCGCAATCGTCCGTGGTCCGGTGTCGCGGGCTAGCCGCCGTAGACCGCTTCCAGCTCCGCCTTCGTGGCGTCGTCGAGCTCGCCGGTGATCTCCAGGCCGCGCGCCGCCTGGAAATCGACCAGAGCCACCTCGAGATCGTCGGGGTCGCCGTCGAGGGGGCCGGTGTAGAAACCCAGATTACGCAGGCGCGCCAGCGCGCCGGTCGTCTCCTCGATGGGATCCAGACGGCCGAGGTCGAGGTCGTAGACCTCCTTGCCGCCGCCGAAGGTGACCTTGGCGGCCTTGGCTCCAGGTGGGATCGCACAGGTCAGCCAGCCATCGGCATCGGTGGTCCCCGAGATCAGCTCGCCGTCGAGATTCAGGCTGTACGCCTCCTTGGCCCGTGGCTCGCCCTTGCGCAGGAACTGCACCTTGAGCTGCTCGGGGACGCCCTTGCGCCGGAACCGGTGCCTCTCACCCGTCGCGCAGTCGATATCCTTTGCCGTCTTGTCCGGGACGATGACGCGATCCCCGGGGAGCAGACAGAACGGATCCTGGCGCGTCTTCTTCAGCTCCGCATTGTCCACATGGTCCCAGATCGCGTCGGGGAAATGGCCATAGCGCTGCGCGATGCTGCCGATGCATTCGCCCTGCCGAACCGTGTGTTCCGTGGGCATGGCGTGCTCTCCGGTAGAAGCGGGTGGATCCGTGTCGGGTCTATCACCACCACGGCGATACCTTGGGCTGGCGGCCCAAGGGAGCGGAGGCGAGCGGAGTTAACGACCGCGATCACGGGAATTCAAGGGACGGGATCGAAGAATTCGGTGGCGAGGATTAGGGTCGGCGGCGCCGTCGCGCGACGGGGGAGGGTCGCGGCGTCTTTCAACGGATCATATCCGGGATGACGGACCCGGTGTCCGGTCTTGCAGCGGGGCGGTACAGGGCTCGCCCGGGTCGGGACAGGGGGTTAATCTGAGCGGTCTCGCCTGGGTGGCTACGCCATCCGCTGGCGCCCTCTCTCTGCCCGGACAGCCTTATGAACCCGCCCCTCGTCTGTCCCCGTTGTCGTCGTGTGGAGGGCGGTGAGTTGGTGTGGGCGCGGCTCGAGGGGGCGGCGGAGGGGCTCGTGTGTCCGGGGTGTTTCGCGACGTATCCGGTGGTGGATGGGGTTCCGATGGTGTTGCGGGATGTGGATGGGTGGCTTGCCAGTGAGGCGGGGGTGGTGCTGGCTCGGGGGGATTTGCCGGAGGCGGTGAGGGCGCGGATGCTTGCGGGGGCGGGGGAGGCGTTGCGGCGGGCCGTGGCGCTGGAGCGGAGTTATATGGAGCCGCTGGAGAGCCCGCTGCGGGCGGAAATCGGCCGGCTGGTGGCGGGCCTGGAGGGGGCGATCCTCGACGTGGGGTGCGGAGCGGGGGTGCACGGGCGGGAGGAAGTGGTCGGGCTGGATCTGAGCTTCACCCTGGCGCGCGCCTTTGTCGGCACTGGCATCGTGGGGGACGCGGCGGATCCGCCGTTCGAGGGGTCGTCGTTCGACGCGGTGCTGCTGCTCAACGTGCTGGACTCGGCGACCCGGCCGCGGGTGGTGCTGGGCCAGGCGGACGCCCTGCTGCGCCGCGGCGGTCGGCTGATCATCTCGTGCCCGTACGCGTGGAACGACGCGATCACCGCGCCGGCCGAGCAGTTCGACGGCGACACCCTGCTCGGCGCCCTGCGCGGTGAGCGCAATCGTCTGGAACTGCCCCTGGACTACGAGGTGGAGGAGGTGCGGGATCCCCTGGAGTGGCGGGTCCGGGCCGGGTCCCGCACCGTCCACGTCCACGACTGCCAGCTCATCGTGGCGCGGAAGCGATGAGCCGGATCAGTAGCAGCTCGCTGCTCCTTGTTGAGCGGAGAACGCGGTGCCGCCGATGTTTACTCGCCGGTCGTTCTGCAGGTAGATCGGGAAGAACCCCCGGTCCCCTCGATCCGTCACGTAGACCAGGATGGTCTGTCCATACCGCTGCTGGATGTCCCAGCGTCCGGTGATCTGATCGTTGGATGCACCGCCGGCCTGGCCGGGCACCGACCAGCTCCCCTCCTTGTAGTAGCGATAGCGACCGTTCCCGCAAAGCTCGACCACGGTGAGGGTGCTGTTGGAGCTGATCGCGGAGCCGCTGTACGAGGTCAAACGGGTGCCGCTCAACCCTTGCTTCCACTGTTGGGCGAGTGATTGTGCCGAGGCGGTTACGGAGAGCAACGCCACACCGAGAACCAAGGCCGACAGAGTTCGCCTGTAAGAGATCATCGTTGTCACCTCCGTGATAACGATTCGCGGCCATGCACATATGGCGATCAGGTGTAAGACACGGGTCGCGAATCCAAGTGATGTCATGCGCGTAGCACCTCGGATGCCAATGCGGGTGGGGTGGCCGAACTCCTTTATTTGGTCGGGCTTAGGGCAACCGCTGTATCTGGCGACAGTCCGACCGGGGACGACGGGTTCGGATTTCACAGGGGGCCTTCCGGGATCCGGAGGCCGGTCCCTTCACGGACCGCCACAATCCGCGCGTACTTTCTCGCCACCGGGGTGGGCCATCGTGATGCCGCCGCCGGGACGGAGGGGAGCGCGGAAATGAGCGCGGCCCAGGTCCGGTGCTACAACCGGCCGGTGATCAGGGGAACGCGCCGGCCGCCGTGATGGAGGGAGTGATGAGACTCCGGGGAGAGGCCAGTAACCCTGGCGAGAGTGGAGTTGCCGCACAGCACGGCGTAGCGCCAGCCGTGGTAGTGGTCGCGCAGGTTGTCGCCGAGGCGGCGGTACAGGGCGCGCAGGTCGCCGTGGTCGATGCGGCGGCCGTACGGGGCGTTGATCACTACCAGGCCGGGTGGGCCGTCCGGACGGAGGTCGAAGAAGTCGCGAGCGTCGATCGTGATGAGATCCGCGACGCCGGCGCGGGCGGCGTTGTCGCGGGCAATCCGCACGGCACCCGGGTCGCGATCCGAGGCGGTGATGGGGGAGGGGAGGGCGAGGAGGCGAGGAGCGGCGGCCACATCGCGCAGGGACTCCCACGCATGGCGGTCGAAGCTCGGCCACGACTGGAAGGCGAAGGTACGGTCCCATCCGGGCGGGATGGCGAGGGCACAGCGCGCCGCCTCGATGGCGAAGGTCCCGGCGCCGCAGAAGGGATCCAGCAGCGGCATGTCCGGGCGCCAGCTGGCGAGATGGAGCACGGCGCATGCGAGAGTCTCACGGAGGGGCGCCTTGGCGGTGGCGAGGCGGTAGCCGCGGCGGTGAAGAAGCTCGCCAGAGGTGTCGAGGCTGATCGTGCACCGGTTGTTCACGAGGCGGACGAGGATCTGCTGGGCGGAGTGGGCGGCGGCGTTGTCGCCAGCGCCCCCACCCCGGCCCTCTCCCGGCGGGGGAGGGGGCGTGCTCCTGGATGGCGCGGGAGAGATCCCCCTCCCCTCGGGAGGGGGTAGGGGGAGGGCGCGCGGATCCGGCATCTCGTGAGGCCTCGCGCCGATCCGGCGTGTTATCGCCTGCGCCACCGTCGCCTCGATCCGCTTGAGGATGTAGAGGCGCGAGGCGCGGCTGGCGGCCTTGACCGCCACCGGCGTGCCCGGCGCCAGGAAGTGCTCCCACGGCAGGTCTGCCGTCCGGGCCGCGAGGTCGGGGAAGGTGCGGGCGCGGAAGGTGGCGAGGCGTAGGAGGATGCGCGTGGCCATCCGCGACCCGAGGTTCGCGCGGTAGATGCCAGCCATGTCGGTCGCGAACGCGACCCCGCCGTGCTCCGTGGCGGTCACATCCAGCCCAAGGCGGGTGAGCTCTTCCGCGATGGGCGGCTCCACGCCAGGTGCACAGATCGCGTAAGCGTCGACGGCGGATGTCACGAGGCGTAGGGGCGGGGTTTATCCCCGCCCGTGCTGGGGATGGAGACGGTGCCCCGCAACGTATCGCGGGAGAGGATGAACCCCTCCCCTACGTTGGTCGACCGGCATGGAGGGCCGTGGCATCTCAGTGCTGGCATCGGGGGCAGTAGAAGGTGGAGCGGGCGCCATGGAGGATGCGGCGGATCGCGGCGCCGCAGCGGCGGCATGGCTCGCCCTCCCGGCCGTAGACGTGGGTGTGGAGCTGGTAGAGGCCGGCGCGGCCGTTGCCGTCGACGTAGTCGTTGAACGAGGTGCCGCCGGCACGCAGGGAGTCCTCCAGGACCTCGCGTACCGCCGCGGCCACTCGGGCCCAGCGGGGCGGGCGGATGCGCCCGCTGGCGGTGCTGGGATGGATCGCGGCCACGTGCAGGGCCTCGCAGGCGTAGATGTTGCCGACGCCGACCACGATGCGCCCGTCCATGAGGAAGTTCTTCACCGCCAGGCGCCGGCCGCGCGCGCGTTGCGCAAGGTACGTGCCGGTGAAGTCCGGCCCCAGGGGCTCCGGGCCGAGGTGGCAAAAGAGGGGGTGGTGGTCGAGGCGCTCCGTCTCGCACAGGGTGACCCGGCCGAAGCGGCGCGGGTCGTGGAAGCGCAGCTCGCGGCCGTCGTCGAGGCTGATCTGGAGGTGGTCGTGCGGATGCAACGGTCGCTCGGCCGGTTCGACCACGATGCGGCCGCTCATGCCCAGGTGGATGATCAGGGTCTGCCCGCCTGTAAGGTGACCGAGGAGGTACTTGGCACGGCGTCCGAGGCCGACGATCTCCTTGCCCACCAAGGCCCGGAGCAGGGCCGCGGGGTTGACTAGCTCCCGTAGCCGCGGCTCACGCACCGTGAGGCCGACGATGCGCCTTCCCACCAGGTGCGCCTCCAGGGAGCGGCGGATGGTCTCGACCTCGGGGAGCTCGGGCATGGGTGGGAGGGGCGAGGGGCTAGGGGCTAGGGGCTAGGGGCGGAGCATAATCGTCGCACGCGCTCTGCCTGCGGGGGAGGGTGCTGGGAGGGGGATGGCTTCTGTTCCCGCCGCCCCCACCCCGGCCCTCCCCCGGAGGGGGAGGGCGTCAAGGGACTTCCCTTCGGGAAGAAACAGTTGTTCAGGTTGGATTGGTCCTGGAACCACCGGCGCCGGCCCCGTATCTTCCTCACCTTATCCCTGACTCCTGACTCCTTACCCCTGAAGAAATGTTCGACCTCCCCAAGACCTACGACCCGCACGGCATCGAGGCGCTGTGGTATCAGCGCTGGTTGAATGACGGCCTGTTCCACGCCGAGGCCGGCACCGGCAGGACGGGGTACAGCATCGTCATCCCGCCGCCCAACGTCACCGGCTCCCTGCACATCGGCCACGCCCTGAACAACACCCTCCAGGACATCCTAGTACGGTGGCGGCGCATGGCCGGCGATGAGGCCCTGTGGATGCCGGGCATGGACCACGCCGGCATCGCCACCCAGAACGTGGTGGAGCGTCAGCTCGCGGTCGAGGCGACCGATCGCCACGCCCTGGGTCGCGACGCCTTCATCGAGCGGGTGTGGCAATGGAAGGAGGAGAAGGGCGGGACGATTATCGGCCAGCTCCAGCGCCTCGGGGCCTCCTGCGACTGGCAGCGCCAGCGCTTCACCATGGATGAGGGACTCTCCAAGGCGGTGCGCGAGGTGTTCGTGCGCCTCCACGAGGAGGGGTTGATCTACAAGGCCAACTACCTGGTGAACTGGTGCCCACGCTGCCACACCGCCCTCTCGGACCTGGAGGTGGAGCACGAGGAGGTGAAGGGCGGCCTCTATCACCTCCATTACCGGGTGGAGGACGGCAGCGGATCGGTGGAGATCGCCACCACCCGGCCGGAGACCCTCCTGGGGGACACGGCGGTGGCGGTCCACCCGGACGACGAGCGCTACCGCCACCTGCATGGCAAGCGGGTGATCCTGCCGGTCCTGGGCCGCAAGCTGCCGGTAATCACCGACCCCTACGTCTCCATGGAGTTCGGTACCGGCGTGCTCAAGGTGACCCCGGGTCACGACCCGAACGACTTCCTCCTCGGGCGCAAGTACCAGCTGCAGGAGATCTCGATCTTCGACCGCGAGGCGCGGGTCAACCAGGAGGGTGGGCCGTACGCCGGACTCGACCGCTTCGACGCGCGCAAGCGGCTGGTGGCCGACCTCCAGGCGAGTGGCGAGCTGTCCGCCGTCGAGGATCACCTCCATCAGGTGGGCCACTGCTACCGCTGCCACACCATGGTCGAGCCGATGCTCTCCGACCAGTGGTTCGTGCGCATGGAGCCGTTGGCTGCGCCGGCCCTCGCCGCGGTGCGCGACGGTCGCACCCGCTTCGTGCCCCAGCACTGGGAGAACACCTACTTCGACTGGCTGGAGAACATCCGCGACTGGTGCATCTCCCGCCAGATCTGGTGGGGCCATCGGATCCCCGCCTGGTACGACGGCGACGGCAACGTGTACGTCGCCCGCAGCGCGGAGGAGGCCCAGGCCGCCGCCGCGGCGCGCCACGGCGGCCCCGTGGACCTGACCCAGGACGGCGACGTCCTCGACACCTGGTTCTCGTCGGCCCTGTGGCCTTTCTCCACCCTCGGCTGGCCGGACCACACCCCGGAGCTGGCCGCCTTCTATCCCACCTCCTGCCTGGTGACCAGCTTCGACATCATCTTCTTCTGGGTCGCCCGGATGATGATGATGGGCTTGAAGTTCATGGGCGAAGTGCCTTTCAGGGATGTGTACATCCACGCCCTGGTGCGCGACGAGCAGGGCCAGAAGATGTCCAAGTCCAAGGGCAACGTCATCGATCCCCTGGAGATGATCGAGGCGTACGGCACCGACGCCTTCCGCTTCGCCCTCACCGCGTTCGCGGCCCAGGGGAGGGACATCAAGCTCTCCCCCGCGCGTATCGAGGGTTACCGAAACTTCTGCAACAAGATCTGGAACGCGGCGCGGCTCCTGTTCATGAACCTGGAGAAGGCGCCGGGCGTGCAGGTCGTCCCCCTGGAGGACCTTGCCGCCCGGCCGGGGCTGGAGCTAGCGGACCGGTGGATCCTCTCCCGCGCCGCCACCACCGTGACGCTGGTGGAGCGGGCCCTCGCGGAGTACCGCTTCAACGATGCCGCCTCGGCCCTCTACCAGTTCTTCTGGGGCACCTTCTGCGACTGGTACCTGGAGCTGATCAAGCCCCGCGTCTACGAGGGGGACGACGCGGCACGCGACGTCGCCCTTACCGTGGCCGTGTCGGTGCTGGAGACCACCCTGCGCCTGCTCCACCCCATCATGCCGTTCATCACCGAGGAGATCCGTTCGCGGCTCCCCGGGGTGCAGGGGAGCATCGTCGTCGCGCCCTGGCCGGCGGGGCTTGACGCCCTGCGCGACACCGGGCTGGAGGCGGAGATGGAGGAGGTGTTCGCGGTGATCAGCGCGGTGCGCGGGGCGCGCTCGGAGATGGGGCTGTCGCCGGGCCAGGAGCTGGAGGCCCAGGTGCGCACCACCGACGCCGCGTCGGCCGCCCACCTCCTCGACCACGCCACCCTGATCCACGCCCTGGGCAAGGTGTCACGGCTCACCGCCGCCGCGGATACGGTACGGCCGCCGGCGTGTGCCACGGCGGTGGCCGGGGCCCACGAGGTGTTCATCCCCCTGGAGGGCATCGTCGACCTCGCCGCCGAGCGGGCGCGGCTAGGCAAGCGTATTGCCAAGGTGGAGAAGGACATCGCGGTGTTCGCCAAGAAGCTCGCCAACCCGAGCTTCGCCGACAAGGCGCCGCCCGAGGTGGTCGCCGACTCCCGCGCCAAGCTCGCCGAGTTCGAGACCCAGCGGGAAAAGCTCACCACGAGCCTGTCGGCGCTTGGGGAGTAACTGTCAGCGGTCAGCCATCAGCTCCCCCTCTTTCCGGCTGGGGGCTTGGGGAGGGCGTGTGGGCGCGGCAGAGTTCGCTTGTAGGTCGGGCTTCGCCCGACATGCCGGGCAGAGCCCGGCCTACATGTAAGATTATTTCCGGGCCAGGTAACGGCACGGCATGGCGTTTCCCTGCGGCATCGCACCAATTGCACGGCAGGCTTGCCGACCACGGCGGGGTAGCTCCGAACACCCCCACCCCAATCCTCGCGCGGAGGGGAGGGGAGAGCTGATCGCTGACCGCTGAATGCTGTCAGCTAGCCCCCTACATCCCCCACTGCTTCATCTGGGCCGCGCTGACCTGCTCTTGGGCGAGGCCGGCAAGCCGCTTGGCCTCCGCGATATCGCCCTTGGCATACGCCTGGCGGGCCTCGCACACGTACTTACGGCCGGACTGGACCTCCATGTCCGTCTTGTGCTCCATGTCCATCACGGCGATGCCCGTGAGGCTGGAATCGATCTCGTCGAGGTCGCTCACCACGGAGTGGGCGCACGCGGAGAGGCCGAGAAGGGCCGAAACGAGGGCGGCGGCAAACATGGGACGCATGGCGGTTCCTCCCTGGCGATATCTGGATGGACTCCCCTGACCCTAACGGTCAGAGAGCGTGAAATCGCATATGGGGCGCAAAATGGCAAGGGGCGGGGGCCCGCGCGGTCGGCTAACGCGCATCGATCGCCAGGTCGTGTGTGGCGCCGCACGAGGCGAGACGCGCGGGTTGTAGCCTGCCGGGCGGAGGACGGAAGAAACGACGGGAACCGGCAAGAAGTCCGCCGGCCGCGTCACAGCTGATCTTCCCCCCGTCTCGGCCCCACAATCCCCGATATTTCATAGTGTTACGCGCCGGGTCTCGGGTCGGGAATCGCCGGTAACGCAAGCTCATGGCCATCCAGCCCACCGGGCCCGCCGCGGCTCCCGTAGAGGTGGTCGGGAGCCATCAGATCGCTCCAGTCGTCTGCCGACGATGCCGATGAAGGGGGGTACCGGCGCACGGCCACCGCGACCGTCCAGCAGGCCCGTTTTCACTACCCAGCCCCCGTATGGAAAAAGTCGCCAAGCACTCCACCCAGGTACGTCTCCCCGAAGGCGGGAGCGATGCACGGACCACCATCCTGCTCGCCACCTGCCTCTCACACCGCCTCAACAACGTACTGTCCGGCATCGTTGGCAGCCTCGATCTCGGGGACGGCGATGAGGCCGCTGCGGGTGCCGAGATGCTGTCCAACCTGGTGCGCCAGTCGACGCGCGAGGCGGAGGCGATCGCCCGGAACCTGGCCACGATCCTCCAGGATCAGCGCCTGGGCACCGAGCGAGTGGCGGTGGAGCGGTTCCTGCCGGAGGTGTTTCACCTGCTGGAGATGGGCACCGGCGACGGTTACCGGTTCGAGGTACAGAGTCCCGCCGAGCCCCTGGAGGTGGCGGTGGAGAGCTGCCTGCTGATGCGTCTCTGCCTGCTCCTCGGGCAGGCCGCGATGAGCTACGCCCAGGACGGCGAGGCGGTCCAGGCGTGGGCACGGAGGATCAAGGATAGCGGTGGTCCGATGGTCCGCCTCTCCTTCGGCCCGATCTATCTCCGCGACGGGGTGGGCGATGACGGGGTGAACATGGCCACCGCCTTCCTGCAGGAGGCGGTGACGGTCGCTCGCTGCCTCGGCACCCGTCCGGAGGCCGGCGAGGACGGTACCGTCTCCTTCGAGCTGCCGCTCGCGACCCCGACGTCGCCGGCGGCGGTATCCGGCGACGGGACCGACCTGAGCGGCCTGCGGGTCCTGTTCGTGGACGACGAGAATGTCGTCCGGCAGGTGGTGCGGTCCGCGCTGCGCCGCCTGCAGGCGGACGGGACGGTGGTGGACTCGCCGCTGGAGGCGCTCCGCCGACTGGAGGAGGACCCGGCCGGATACGACATCCTGGTGACCGACTTCATCATGCCGGAGATGAACGGCCAGCAGCTCTTTCAACGGGCCAAGGAGCTGGTACCAAAGCTCCCGGTCTTGATCACCAGCGGTTACGCCGAGGACGCGAAGATTCGCGAGTGTCTGCGTGACGGCGCCCGCGGCTTCCTGCCCAAACCGTTCACGTTGACGGTGTTTGCCGCGGCGCTGCGCGGCGCGATCGCCGGCGCTGAGGGATAGGCCGTGGCAGCGCTGCGCCACCTGTTCGACACCTGGCTCGTGGTACGGGGAAGTCACCCGCCACACCACGCAGCGTGGGTCCTGGCGCTGGGAATCCTCTTCCTGCTCCTCGTGCTGTAGCCGGGGTCCTCTGCGGCGATCGCCACGTGCATCCGGCGAGACCCGGCTACCGCGTGGCACGGATTGCGACCGGCCCCCTCGAGTCTCCTGGCAGGGAGCGGGAGCTGACAGCTAATCGCTGAAAGCTGACCGCTGTGCGAGGTAGGCGCGGATCGCCGCCAGGAAGGCGCTGCTGCTCGGCTGCTCGGCCATGGCGACGACGCGCATGCCGTGGGCGACGCACACGTCCCGGGTCACAGGGCCGATCACCGCGGCGGGCCAGGCGCGGGCTGCGTCGCCGAGGCCGGCCTCGGCCATGCGTGCCAGGAAGTGATCGGCGCACGCCCCGGAGGTGAACGTGACGAGGGCGACGTGACGATGGCCCAACGTTGCCAGGGTCTCGGCCGGGGCGTGCGGGACTGCCACCGAGCGGTAGGCGGTGACCAGATCGACCGTGGCGCCGGCGGCGCGCAGGCCCTCCACCAGCACCTCTCGGCCCTGCTCGGCGCGGGGGAAGAGGAAGCGTAGCCCGGCCACCGGCTGCCGCGCGGTAGCGGTAAGGGCCGCCAGTAGGCCTTCGGCGTTGGCCTCCGCCGGCAGGTAGTCGACCGGCCATCCCCGGCGGCGGACCGCCCTCGCGGTCTGCTCACCAACCACGGCGATCCGCGGCCCTGGCTGTGGCCACTCGGCGACCCGTGAGGCCAACGCCTGCACGCCGTTGGCCGAGGTGAGCAGGACCACGTCGTGCGAGTCGAGACGGGCGCAGGCGCGATCCAGGGGGGCCGGATCTTCCGGCGGCCGGATCTCCATGACGGGGTAGGGGATCACCTCGGCCCCCACGGCCTCCAGCCCGGCGATCAGCTCCATCGCCTTGGGGCCCGGCCGGGTCACCACCACCGCCGGCCGCGCGGCCGCGGAGTGCGGTGTGGTGGGCTCGGCCATGGCATCAGCCGGAGACGTCGCTCACGCCCCGCGGTCGTAGAAGTCCGCGAGGATGGCGTCGGCACCCTTGGCCAGGAGGTCCTCGGCGACCTCCCTGCCGAGGATCTCCGCGTCATCCCGCGGTCCCTCTTCGCTGGAGGCGATGAACCTGGATCCCGTCTCGTCCGCCACCAGGCCGCGCAGGGTGATGCGGTCTCCGTCGATGGTCGCGTGCGCAGCGATCGGCACCTGGCAGCCGCCCTCCAGACGGGCCAGGAGCGCGCGTTCCGCCGCGACCGCGTCGGTGCTCTCCGGATGGTTTAGGAAGGCGATCCGCGCCCGGGTCGCCGCGTCGTCGAGGCGGGTCTCCAGGCCGAGGGCGCCCTGGCCGATGGCCGGGACCATCTCCTCGATCGGGATCGGGTGGGCGATGTCCAGGGCCCAGCCGAGACGCCGCAGCCCTGCGTTGGCAAGAAGGATGGCCTCGAACTCCCCCTCGCGGAGCTTGCGCAGGCGCGTGTCCAGGTTGCCGCGCAGGGAGACGATCTCCAGATCGGGACGCTCCCGCAGGAGCTGGGCCTGGCGACGCAGGCTGGCGGTGCCGACCCGCGCCCCCTGCGACAGGGCCTGGATGGATCCGGCGGT
>JASFUG010000056.1:0-11943 GCA_050050395.1 Nitrospirota bacterium | reverse complement strand
TGGCGAGGCGCAGCAGGGGCCACCCTTCCCGGCGGCGCTCGAAGGCGAGGCGCTGGTACCACTGGGCCGCCGTGCGGTAGTTGCCCGCGTCCATGTGGGCATCGCCGACCCACTCCAGGAGGTAGGGGCTGCGCAGCACGGTGAGGTCGTAGCGCTGTCCGACGGTGATGGGCAGGGCGGTCTCGCCCGCGTCCCGCGCCCATGCAACCCGCACGACATCCGCCAGGGGAGCGACGTAGACCGAGTGGGTCGCGGCGTGATCGATGAATCGCCGTGCCTGATCGGGCCGGCTATCGTGGAGCAGCAAGGCGATCCCCAGATCGGCCTCGCTAAGGTCGCGGTCGGCCTCCTTCACCTTGAGGAAGGACGACCGTGCTCGGCGGTATGCCCACCAGCTTCGCCACCGCGAGCCTGTTTTGGAGGCCCGCCAGCCCTCGATCCACCACGCGTAACCATTCAACGTCGTGGCCCAGGCGTCCGCGCCCGCCCCGCGGTGGCTGCGGAGTCTTTCCACCAGTGCGCGCCACTCCTCGGCCGTCGCCTCCGTCCCCTCCTGGGACCGGCTGACATAGAGGGCCACCCGGCCCAGATCGCCGACGAGGTCGTCGCGGGTCGCCAGCCACTCCTCGGCGCGGCGGAAGTCGCGGCGGAAGAGCCAGTAGCTGAGCCGCCCGAGCTCCACGTGCTGGGCGTCGCTGAGGTAGGCAGGATAGGGGTTGGGACCGGCGACGAAGCGCCCCTCGGCGGCCACGGCCGGTGCGGTCGTTTGCGGCGCGGCCGATGTCCCTCCGGCCAAGAGTAGGACCAGCCAGACCCACGTCAGGCGCCACAATCGAGTTCGGCACCCACGCGCGGTGATCGTGAAACTCATGCCCCGGCCATCACGAAGAGTCAGCAGTCTCTTTGTTTTCGATCCACAGATGAGACAGATGGGCGCCGACTGGGGGGCATGTTCGATCCGCATCGGGACGTCGAGCGAGACGCCAGGGAGCAGAGCGGACATTGATTTCCGCTCAGGGGGTGAGGCGGCCTCTCTGCGTGTCGGTGTGAGTCAAGGCGTCTGCGCAAATCGGCGTCATCTGCGGATGACGAAGTGGAACGGTTACTCCGCGCCGGCGAAGAACTGCTGGTCCACCGTCACCTCGGCCTGCCGTGCCAGATCGACCAGATGGCGGTCCAGTGCCTCGGCAACCATGTCGCCCACCACGTTCTCCTTCACCTCCTCGAACTCCACGCGGCGACCCTCCCTGCGGTCCAGGAGCTTCACCACATGGTAGCCGCGGTCCGTTTGAACCGGGCCGCCGATCGCACCCTTCTTGTCGAGGCCAAAGACCAGCTCGTCGACGGCAGGGATTCCTTGCCCGCGCTTTACCCACCCGAGGCTGCCGAAGTTGCGCTTCACGTAGGGATCCGTCGAGTGGCTGAGGGCCAGACGTTCGAAGTTGTCGCCATGTCGTGCAAGGCGGGCGATTCTCTCGGCAAGCTCTGCGTCGCTGACCACGATCTGCTGGATGTTGGCGGTGTCGGGAACGTCGTAGCGCTGCCGGTGGTCTTCGAAAAAGGCGCGTGCCTCCGCCTCCTTGGGCGTGAATCGTTCCCGCAGTCGCTGGCGCTGGAGGGCGACCATCTTGGTACGGCGGAATTCCGCCACCAGCTCGTCGCGGTTTGCAGCGTCGCCCAGGCCGGTGGTGAAACGGTGGATCGCGTCTCGGTACGCCGGGTCGTCGGACATGCCCTCCGCGGTTGCTTCCGCCTCCAGGAGGCGAGTCTGGATCATGGCGGTGGTGAGGCGCTGGAGGAGCTGGCGGCCGGCCGGCGACGCGAGGTCGATGCCGCTCACCGGAGAGCTGTTGATGGTCCCGACCAGCTCTGCCTCGGTGATCACCTCGCCGTTCACCCGGGCGACCGCCCCCGGCGGCAGGGGCTCCGGGGTATCGGCGTCGCTCGCGACCGGCGCGGCGTCTGGAGTTGCCTCGGTGGCCGCATGCTGCGTACAGCCGCCGGCCCCCCACAGCAGGCCGACCATCATTAGGGCGACAAGGGCTTGCTTCATTGGATCACCAGGGGGAGCTCTTACAGAAGACAGGGAAAAAAAGGGAGGGAAGCGTTCCACCGCTCCCCTCCCGTAAGGACCCTGCTGGGGCAACGTGTTACAAGGTCTCCATGTAGGCCCCGAGGTCGGCGATGTCGGACGCGCTGAGAGGCGTGCACAGTGCCGGCATCGAATCGCCGCTATCGCACGCGCTCTGCAGCTCGGCCTCACCGAGACCCGCCACGGGCCCACCGATCCCACCTTCACCGCTCGCGCCGTGACAGGTGGCGCAGCCGCCGTCGGTGTAGAGTGACGCGCCGTTGACCGCATCGGCGCCGCCGCCGTTACCCCCCCCGTCGCCGGCGATGGCATCGGCGATGGCATCGATCTCCTCGCTGGTGAGGGAGATACTGTTCATCAGGGTGACGGTGGCGATGGCATCGGTGATCTCAGCGGAGGTGGCCCCGGTGACATCGCTGATCGTCCCGGTCCCGAGCCCCCCGCCGGTGTGGCAGCCGCCGCAGGTGTCGATGAACAGAGCGTCACCATCGATCGTGCCGCCACCCTCAGTAGTGCAGGTCGCGGAGCAACCGTCGCCGTCGTCGGTGTTCCCGTCATCGCACTCCTCGCCGGCGTTCAGGGTGCCGTCACCGCAGACGCCCTCCACCAGCTCGACGGTGCAGTCGGCAGCGCAGCCGTCGCCGTCATCCGTGTTGCCGTCGTCGCACTCCTCATCGCCTTCGACCGTGCCGTTGCCGCATTCGGCCGCCAGGGGGTTGTCCACCTCCTTGATCTGGTTGGCATCCGGGTTTTCCGGGTCGAAGTCGTCGTCGTTGCCACCCGTGTCGCCGGTGGTGGCGTGGATCCAGGTCACCGCTGCATCGTAGTGCTCGGCGATGTCCACCTCGGTCTCGTCGCCGTCGATAGTGCCGTTCCCGTCCAGGTCATACGCGACGGTCAGGCCGGCCGCCGCCGTCGGGATTCCAAGGCCATTGACGTTCGCCTTTCCGTGGCAGGCGGCGCACTTCACCGGGCCGTGGGTGCCATCCGGGTTGAGCGCCGCGGCCTGGGCGTAGCTGGTCTCATCCACGTCCGGGGTGACCGGGTACAGGCCGTGGATCGACTGGTGGCACGCCTGGCACGCGAGCCCCGAGTGCCCCTTGGAGTAGCGCATCAGGGAGTACTTGCCGGGCTGGTTGATCGGGAAGGCAACGCCGCCCTGTCCCTCGACGAAGGGCGCCGCATGGCAGTCGGCGCAGTGGGCGTTGCCCACCGAGAGCCAGTAATCGGACCCGTCCGCCGCGGCGTCGTACGGCACCGTAATCCCGCCATCGACTTCACCACGGGGGTTGGCACTGGCGATGTTGACGGTGATGTCGCCGTCGGCGTCGGTGGCGGCCACCGGCAACGCGTCGATCAGGGTCAAGGTGTCGACCGGGATGCCGTTCACCGTCGTGGTGGCGTTGGAGAAGCCGATGTCGATGATGTTGCCGCTGCCGTCGGTGCCGAAGGCATGGAGGACAGCGATACCGCCCAGGCCGCCCCGGTTGCTCTGGTCGATCCAGATTTCCGCCACGTCGTCTCGGCCGTTGTTATCGACGTCTTCATCCCAGAGGTTGGTTGCCCCGGTGTGGTTGGTGCGGGGATCGATCAGTCCCTTGAGGCTGGGCTCGTCGAAGGCAGCGCCCGTGATGGGGTGGACCAGGGAATTCCCGAAATCGTCGGTCGCGTTGTTGAGCTGGTTGGCCAGATCGGCCAGGTCGATCGCGTCGCGCACCGTGTCCGCCGGATCCGGCATGAAGGCGTTCCCTGACGTTGCGCCGAGGTTGTCGGCCTTGTACAGCACGCGGGCCATGTTGTTGTGGCAGTTGGTACACCAGAGCCCCTTGCGCAGGCCGGCCGGGTTGATGTTGCTCAGCTCGGTCTGCTCGTCGAAGCCACGGGAGATGTTGTTGCGGATGTACCGGCCGATCGCGTTCATGTGCTCCGGCGTCTCGACCCCGTCGTCATCCTTGTTCGGATTGGAGTGGACGTCGCGGCCGACGAAGCAGCCGCCCGCGGCGTCACGGTTGTCGTGGTGGACGAGATCGCCGTCCTGATCGTCGATCTCGCCGTCGCCGTTGGTGTCGCCGAAGTAGTTGAAGCCCACCCGGGTGATCGGATAGGCGTCGAGCGACCGATCCTGGCGGTGGGCCGGGTGGCAGCTCTGGCAGCCACCGGCGCGGCCGTTGGCATCGGGCAGGGGTTGGTTCTTCTGGTGGTTGTAGTGGATCGCCTGGGTGAGCGGCTCGATGAGCAACCCAGCCGGCCGCCCCGGGGGGCCATCACCGTCGTAGAGCCTGCCCTGGGTGGTGTCGTCGAGCTCTTCCTTGGTCTTCTTCAGATAGCCGCGTACGGCCTCGCGGCCGTCCGCCGGGCGGTAGGCACCGTCCATGTTGGAGTAGTCCACGACCTTGGACGGGTAGTCCGCGAGCGTGGCGCCGTCACCGTAGAGCGCCTGGATGTCGGGCAGGTCGTCGTCGGTCGTGTCGACCACGAGCGCGGATCCGAGCCATGCGGCGACGTTGTCTGCATGACACTTCTGGCACAACACCGAATCCCGTCCCAGGCGGTTGCTGGTTCCGCTGCTTAGGTCGAATGTGCCGCTGGCGTTGTAGTTGTCGACGAAGTCGGTACCGATGCGGTGGTCGTGCAGGCCGAGGATGGAGATGGCCGCTGCCTTGACGCTGCTCACGTAGGCCGTGGCACCGAGGGCCTCCCAGAAGGTGCGCTCCGCCGTCACCTTGGCGAGGGTCTCCGGTGCCTCCTCGGCGAGGATGTCGTTGGCATTGCCGTTGCCCTGGTGTTCGATGCCGTGGCAGTTCGCGCAGTTCGGGACGTCGATCGGCTCGGTCCCGATGAACGAAACCGGCTGGCCCTTGGTGTTGATCACCGGTGCACCGCTCTCGGCGTCCATCATCCGTACCCGGGCCATCTGGTAAGGCTGGATGTTGATCTCGCCAATGGTGAGGAAGTTGCGGCCCGCGACCTCGCTATCCAGGAACGGGGTGAGCTGCAAGCCCACGGCGTCCCAGATGCCGGGGTTGGTGAGGACGATGGGGGTGTTCTCCACCACCGGCGCCTTGGTCCAGACGACGGTGCCCGTGGATCCGGAATTTTCCAGCTCGCCGGCGAGTCCTGATCCGAGGGGGCCGGCATCCGCCGGCAACGCGATGTCGTGGCCGTCGAAGAGCTTGATGTCGTCCGACGTGCTGGCACCCACGGTGCCCTCGGCATCCGCATACACGAAGAGGTGGGTCCAGTAGGCATTGGCGACGTTGTCCGTGGCGTCGTCCGTGTCACCGTCACCATTGGCGTCGTAGGCGGCGTTGAAGTTCACTGCCTTGGAGCCCTCGCTGAAGCTGTTGTCGATGAAGTCGTACTCCAGTTTGTAGGCCTTCGTTCCGTCCACCATGATCGTCTTCTTGCCCTCGTCATCTCGGGCATAGGTCTGCATCAGGGTCGGCAGGCCGTTGGTCGGCGCGACCTTCACCACCTGGGCCTGGACCGAGTTGAACAGTGGCAGGACACAGCAATAGGAGAAGTCGAAGCCCGTGCAGTGCATGCCGAGCTCGTAGTTGATGGTGATGATGAAGTCCGCGCTTCCGACCAACGGCGGTGCGTGCTCCGCACTGGCCACACCGTCGCTGATGGTGATCGCCCCGAGGTCGACGACGCTCCCTTCGCCGGCCGCGCTGGCGACGCCCGACAGGCGCCCGAGCTCATTCCCATCGGCGTCGAGGAAGAGGATGTCCACCACCGGGCCGGCGGCGAACACCAGAGTGAAGTCGCCCGCCGAGTCCGGCGTGGCCGAGGCGAGGACGGTATCGTCGTCGTTGACCTCCAGTGCCTGGACGGTGATGTCCTTGTTCAGCACCCCGGTGAGGGCCGATGCGGTGACGTCGGAGCCGGTGTTGCCGATGATCGTCACGTCGGTGGACTGGGCCCCCGGCGGGCCTTGCGGACCCGTGGCACCGGTGTCCCCGGTGGCGCCCGGCGCGCCGTCGCGGCCGTCATCACCATCGTCACAGCCCATCGTGCCGAGTCCAAAGACCAGCAGCAGCGACAGCACGGCTGCCCACTTCCGTGAGTTTCTCAACGCCTCCAACATGGTGCTTCCTCCGGTGGGATCCCGGCGGGATCCTTGGGCTAATGGGATCGTGGTGAGGTCCGTCGCGAGGAGCTGAAGCTTGGACCGGCAGTGCAGCAGTTCCTGGGCCGCCCGGTGTGCCTCGGTAGGTTGGCCGGAGTGCTTCGTGGGGATGGCGGACGACCGCAGGAAGCGGGATGCTAGGTAAGGCCGGAAAACAAAGTCAACTGGACCGATCAAGAAGCCAGCAACAACAGAAGACGCCCCCAACCCCTCGGCAACGGCCGGTGTATCCGCCCAACCTCGGTCGGTTTCCTCACCCGTAACCGCAGCATGCCCGCCCTCCAGCCCTTTCGTCCCCTCGCCACCGGTGGCCCGGTGGCGGTGATCGCGCCGGCTGCGGACGCGCCGGTGGCCGCCGGAGTCGAGGCCCTCGTCCGTCGGGGCCACCCGGTGGTCGAGCCGCGGGCGACTCGCAGCGGCCGGGGGTGGGTCTCGGCGGAGGATCGCGTGCTTGCGGACGACGTCAACGACCACCTCCGCGCCGGCCGGGTAGGCGCCCTGTTCTGTGCTCGGGGTGGCTACGGTGCTGCGCGCATCCTGCCATTTATCGATGCCGCGGCGTGGCGGAGAGCGGCGCTGCCCCTCGTCGGGATGAGCGATATCACCGCCGTCCACCTGTGGCTGCACCGGCACGTCGGACTGCAATCGATCTATGGTCCCGTGGTGTCGGTGGGGCTGGCACGCGGCCTGGAGGCCGAGGATGACACGGCGCTCTGGGAGCTGCTGGCGGGCCAGGTGCCCTCCTATCCCACGGCAGAGGTACTGCGGGACGGGCGCGGGCATGGACCGCTCACCGGCGGCTGCCTGACCCTCTTGTGCCACTCGATCGGCACCGCGTGGGAGGTCGAGACCACCGGCCGCGTGCTGTTCATCGAGGAGGTGAACGAGCCACCCTATGCGATCGACCGCTGCCTCACCCACCTGCGTCAGGCGGGCAAGCTCGCCGGTTTGACAGGTTTATTGGTGGGTACGTTGCGGAACTGCGGGAACGGCCCGGAGGACGCGGATCGCGTCCAGCACAGCCTCCTGGAGGCCACGGCGGAGGGCGATTACCCCATCCTCACCGGCATCCCGTGCGGCCACGGTCCGCGCCAGATGGCCCTGCCCCTCGGCGCCCTGTGCGAGATCGACGGCGCGACGTACCAATTCACCCTGGCGTGACAGCCAGCATCCTCTCCACCGCTCTCACCACAGAGACACAGAGGGCATTGAGATCTCGCGCAAATCGCCCGGCATGATCAAAGACCCCCAACAGCCCTGGAACACGAGGCACGAAAGCGGGAAAACACGAAAACGGTGGAATTGGATTCTTTGGCTGTTTCACCTCTTCATGTCTTCGTGTTCCCCACTTCGTGGGCAAGTGATCCCGTGGATCTCTCCGCCATCGTGGCCCTCTGTGTCCTCCGTGTCTCTGTGGTGAACGAACCGGTTGGGCCTACGTGCGATATTCCGCGTTGATGCGTACGTAGTCGTAGGACAGGTCGCAGGTCCAGAACGTGGCGGTGGCATTGCCCTGGCCGAGGTCGAGGGTGAGCTCGATGTCGGGGGCAGCCATCAGGTCGGCGGCGGCCTGGGAACGGCCGGCACCGGTAGGTACCCCGGCCTCGAACAGCACCAGGTCGCCGAGCCGCAGGCTGACCGTCTCCGGCGTGATCCCGGCACCGGCGTAGCCGGCGGCGCAGACGATCCGGCCCCAGTTGGCATCGCCTCCGAACAGGGCGGTCTTGACCAGCGGCGAGCGGACGATCGCCGTGCCGACCTGGGCCACCTGCTCCTGGCTCCGGCCGCCCTCCACGTGCAGCGTCGCGAGCTTGGTCGCCCCCTCGCCATCCCGGACGATGGCCTGGGCGAGACGCCGACACACGGCCTCTAGCGCCGCGGCGAAGTGGTCCCGGTCTGTGGGGGAGGAGAGCGCGACGCCGGTGGTGCCGCTGGCGAGGAGGTAGAGGGTGTCGTTGGTCGATGTGTCGCCGTCGATGGAGATACGGTTGAAGGTCGTCGTCGCGGTCGCGGTGAGCAGCGCATGCGCCTCGTCGGGGGTCAGGACCGCGTCCGTGGTGATGACCGCGAGCATGGTCGCCATGTTGGGATGGATCATCCCGGCCCCTTTGGCGCAGCCACCGATGCGCACCAGTCCGCCGCTCAGCTCCACCTCGACGGCCGCCTCCTTGGCGACGGTGTCGGTGGTGAGGATCGCGCCGGCGAAGGCGTGACCGCCGTCCCGGGCGAGGAGGGCATGGGCGCGCGGCAATGCGGAGATGATCTTTTCCACGGGCAGGGGGTCGCCGATTACCCCGGTGGAGCACGGCAGCACCGCCGTCGCCGAGCAGCCGAGCACCGTGCCGGTGGCTGCCACCATCTCGCGGGCGGCGGTCAGCCCTGGCTGGCCGGTACAGGCGTTGGCGCAGCCGCTATTGATGACCACGGCGTGGGCCTCACCGGTCGGCACCAGGTCGCGACCCAGGATGACCGGCGCCGCCACCACGTCGTTGCGCGTGAAGAGCCCGGCCGCCGCCGCTCCGTCGGGACAGTGAAGGAGGGCGAGATCGGCCGCGCCGCCCTGCTTGATGCCGCAGGCGAGCCCGGCGGCCAGGAAGCCTTGCGCCGCGGTCACGCCGCCATCGATGTAATGGAAATCGTCCATGCTGGTTTTCTCACCACGGAGACACGGAGCGCATAGAGCTTGGCTTTCTTCACTCCTCTGCAAGGATCCGTTGTCGTATCAAATACTCCACACGCGGCGGGAACACCAAGGCACGAAAGGCGAAGGGTACGAACAACGGCCAGCAGGCGCCTTTCGTGTGTTCAGGCTTTTGTGTCCTCGTGTTCCCCTCGACCTGTCATGAGCCGTCGCTCGCGTCGGCTCACCGACCCTCTGTGACCTCGGTGTCTCTGTGGTGAAAAGACGGGCCTGTCACGGGACGACCGGCGGCAAATCGAGGCCCAGGGTCTCCGGCCAGCCCATCATCACGTTGAGGTTGTGGACGGCCTGCCCGGAGGCGCCTTTCACCAGGTTGTCGATGGCCGAGAGCATGACGAGACGGCCGGTGCGCTCGTCGGCCACGAGCTGCAGGTGGCACTGGTTGGAGCCGCGCACCTGCGCCGTATCCGGGAAGTGCCCCGCCGGCAGGAGTCGCACGAACGGTGCGTCCGCGTAGCGTTCGGTGTAGACCCGCCGCGCGGCCTCCGCCGTCACCCCGGGCCGCAGGGCAGCGTAGGCGGTTGTGGCGATTCCGCGGTTCATGGGGACCAGGTGGGGGGTAAAGGAGAGGGTGATCTGCCGGCCTGCCACTCGCGCGGCCATCTGCTCGATCTCCGGCGTATGCTGGTGGTGGGCGACCCGGTAGGCCTTCAGGGACTCGTTGGCGCGCACGAAGTGGGTGGTCCCGGTCGCCTTGACCCCGGCGCCGCTCACCCCGGACTTGGCGTCGATGATCAGGGTGGCCGGGTCGACGAGGTCCGCCGCCAGGGCGGGCAGGACGGCGAGCAAGGCCCCGGTCGGGTAACAGCCGGGGTTGGCCACCGCCCGTGCCTCCCGTACGTCGTCCCGGCACCACTCCGTGAGGCCGTAGGCGAAGGTCGGGAGGTGCTCCGGCGCGGTGTGCGCGCGCTTGTACCAGGTGGGGTAGGCGGTGGGGTCCTGGAGCCGGAAGTCGGCGGACAGGTCGATCACCCGTTTGCCCGCGGCCAGGAGTGGCGGCACGGCGGCCATCGCCTCACCGTGGGGCAGGCCGAGGAAGACCACCTCCACCTCCGCCGGTGGGACGGCGTCCCGCCCCGCGAAGCGCAGGTCGTAGAAGGGCGCCAGGCCGGGGAAGACCTCGCCCACCGCCTGGCCTTCGAAGGTGCCGGAGGTCACCTGTACCACCGACACCTCGGGGTGGCCCGCGAGGATCCGCAGGAGCTCCTGACCGGTGTACCCGGCGGCACCGTGGATGGCGATGTTCAACACAGGGGCTAGGGACTAGGGGTTAGGGGCTAGGGATGGATGGCCGCCTGTCGGCGGCCAGATATCACGGTCTGGAGACTGTGAGAGGGTGCACGGGGCTAGTTCGAAAAAATAGTCCCGCCGGCCCGTAGGACCGGCACCTTCCCTGGCCCCTAGTCCCGAACCCCTAACCCCTAACCCCTTGTCAAAAAAAGGCCCCGCCTGGGTAGGCAGGGCCTTTGGAAGCATCGCTTCGCCGACTCCAAGCCTACCTCTTCGAGAACTGGAAGCGGGCGCGGGCACCCTTGAGGCCCGGCTTCTTGCGTTCCTTCTTGCGCGGGTCGCGGGTCAGGCAGCCAGCCTTCTTCAGGGCACCGCGGGCCTCGTCGTTGAACAGCACCATCGCCTTGGAGATGCCGTGGCGTACGGCCGCGGCCTGGGACGACTCCCCGCCGCCGCGTACCGAGGCACGGATGTCGTAGGTGGTGGCCGTGTCCGTCAGTGCAAATGGTTGGCGCAGGAAGAGGCGCAGGGCGTCACGCCGGAAGTAGTCGTCGGCCGCCTTGCCGTTCACGGTGATCTCGCCGGTGCCCGGCCGCAGCCAGACTCGGGCGACTGCGGTCTTGCGCTTGCCAGTGGCGTATGCGTCCCAGAGAGCCATAGGAATTTACAGGGAGAGGGGTTGGGGTTGCTGGGCCGCGTGTGGGTGGTCGGGGGCGGCGTAGACCTTGAGCTTGCGAAACATTTGCCGTCCCAGAGAGGTCTTCGGGAGCATGCCGCGTACCGCAGACTCGATGATGCGCTCGGGATGCTTCTCGAACACCTCTCGTGCCGTGGCCTCCTTCAGTCCGCCCACCCAGCCGCTGTGCCGGTAGTAGACCTTGTCCTCGGTCTTGTTGCCGGTGAACCGTGCCTTCCCTGCGTTGATCACGATGACGTGATCCCCCATGTCCGCATGGGGCGTGTAGGTCGGTTTGTGCTTGCCGCGCAGGACCGTCGCGATGCGCGTGGCCAGACGACCCACGGTCTGACCTTCGGCATCGACCACAAACCAGCCACGCTGCATATCGGCGGGGCGAGGGGTAAACGATTTCACGGGTTGGATCTCGGCGGCAGAAGGGGGCGCAATGTAGAGAAGCGCCGCAGGCAGGTCAAGGGCGGGCGAGCTGCGCGAGCGGGGCTCGCATCGCTCGCAGGCGTTAGGGACTAGGGGCTAGGGATGGATGGCCGCCGCAGGCGGCCAGCAGATCTTTTCGGGGACGTCAACAGGAGGATTGTCGCCGGCCCGTTGGGCCGGCACCCTCCCTAGCCCCTAATCCCTGGTCCCTAGCCCCTCCGAGCTGCCATTCACCCGCAGACCCAGGATCTCGTACTCGATCGTGCCACGGGGCGTCCGCACCTCCGCCACGTCGCCTGCGGTCTTGCCGAGCAGGGCGCGGCCCACCGGTGAGGAGACCGAGATCCGGCCCGCCGCGGCGTCCGACTCCTCCTCACCCACCAGGGTGTAGGCGGCTTCCTCCTCCGTGTCGCAGTTGAGGAGCTCGACCGTCACCCCGAACACCACCTTGTCGCCGCGGATCTTGTTCGGGTCGATCACCTGGGCGCGGGAGATCTTGTCGCTGAGCTCCTTCATGCGCGCATCGATGAACCCCTGGCGCTGCTTGGCGGCGTCGTAATCGGCGTTCTCCGACAGGTCGCCGTGACTGCGAGCATGTTCGATGTCCTTGATGTTCCGTGGCCGTTCCACGGACACCAGCTGCTTGAGCTCGGTCTTGAGCTTCTCCAGCCCTG
>JASFUG010000055.1:0-12178 GCA_050050395.1 Nitrospirota bacterium | reverse complement strand
CAACGTGCCCCCCGCGGTGCGGGCCCGCCAGATCGAGATCAACCTGGAGCGTCTGCGCTGGAGCCCGGACAGGACGGCTGGGCGCGTGATCCTGATCAACATCGCCGACTTCCGCCTGGAGGTGATCGAGCACGACCACCTGGTCATGACGATGCGGGTCGTGGCCGGCAAGCCGTACTGGCACACACCGGTGTTCACCGCCCGGATGACCTACCTGGTGGTCAACCCCTCGTGGAACCTGCCACCCAACATCACCGCGCAGGAGGTGCTGCCCAAGGTCCGCCGCGATCCCGGCTACCTGGCACGGGCCGGACTCCGTGTGATGTCGGGCTGGGGGGCCGCCGCGCAGGTGGTCGACCC
Organism: Nitrospirota bacterium; assembly: GCA_050050395.1. Classification (GTDB taxonomy): domain Bacteria; phylum CG2-30-53-67; class CG2-30-53-67; order CG2-30-70-394; family CG2-30-70-394; genus DASWHD01. The sequence continues at coordinate 11,818 of JASFUG010000055.1, read as the reverse complement.
CGGGACGGTCGACTGGGCAGCCGTCGACGCGGCGACCCTCGACTATCGCTTCCAGCAGCCACCCGGACCCGCCAATCCCCTGGGACGCATCAAGTTCATGCTGCCCAATCCGTTCCACGTCTATCTCCACGACTCGCCGGCACGGTGGCAATTCGCCGAGGCCGTACGCGCGTTCAGCCACGGTTGCATCCGCGTGGAGAGACCCCTCGACCTGGCGCTCTATGTGTTGCGCGACTCGCGGCAGTGGGACCGCGATACGCTGCTCGCGGCCATCGACAGCGGGGTCGAACAGACCATCTACCTCCGCGAGCCGATGGACGTTAGCCTCCTCTACCTCACCGCCTGGGCCGATGAGGAGGGCCGGGTCCAGTTCCGAGAAGACGTCTACGGCCGCGATCGCTATCTTGACCGCGCCCTCCGGCAGCGGCCCCCTTCCGTCTCGTAGCCCTCCCCGATCCTCGTCATGCCTGAACCGATCGATCTGCACGATACCATGGCGCAGCAACGACTCGCCGACAGGGGCTGGCGGTGCGATCGCCGCCACTTCCTCCGCGGCGGCATCGCCAGCCTGGCCGTGGCGTTGTTCCCCGCCTCGGCCCTGGCCACCCTCCGCACGCCCACGACCCGCGAGCGTTCCCTCACCCTGTACAATATCCATACGGGCGAGTCCCTGACCGCGGCGTACTGGCGCGACGGCGACTACCTCCCCGATGCCCGCCAGGCGATCGACCACCTCCTACGCGACTACCGCACCGGTGACGTGGAGGCCATCCATCCCGCCCTCCTCGACCTCCTCTTTGCCATCCACCGACGCCTGGACAGCGGGGCGCCCATCCACGTGATCTCCGGCTACCGATCCCCGGCCACGAACGAGGCCCTGCGCCGCGACGGCCACGGTGTCGCCCGCCACAGCCTGCACATGGAGGGGCTGGCGGTCGACTTCGCCCTGCCGGACCGCGACCTGAAGGCAATGCGCCGTACCGCCGTCGACCTGCGCGGCGGCGGCGTCGGCTACTATCCGGCGTCCGGCTTCCTCCACGTGGACGTGGGTCGGGTGCGTTACTGGTAAGCGCGGCCTCGGGCCAGGCCCGTCCAGTACGGGTCCACGTCCGGCGACGTGGACCGAGACTCGGAGTCGTCAGGGGACCACTGCGTCCGCCTTGCGACCGTTGACCCGCATCGCTCGCGAGCGGCAGGCGGGCAGTAGGTACAACTCGTCTCTTTTGGATCCGAGCCTTGCGTACCGATGAATAAGGACTATATTGGTCCCATCTCTACTCGAAAGGCCCACATGCTGCGCATCAGCAAACTCACCGACTACGGCACCGTGGTGATGGTCCACGTGGCGCGCGAGCCCGAGCGGTTCCACAGCGCTAGCGAGATCGCCGCCGCGGTGTTCGTCGCGGCGCCGACGGTGGCGAAGATCCTCAAGGTCCTGACCCGCAGCGGGCTGCTCACCTCCCAGCTCGGCGTGCGTGGCGGCTACCGCCTCGCCCGGGCGCCCGAGACGATCTCCATCGCCGAGGTGCTCGATGCCCTGGAGGGACCGGTGGCGGTGACCGAGTGCAGCGAGGGGCTCGGGATCTGCTCCATGGAGGGTTCCTGCGCGGTGAGCGGCGTGTGGCAAGCGGTGAACGGGGCGATCCGCACCACCCTCCACTCCATCAGCCTGGCCGACGTCGCCAGAGCGACCGTACCTGTGGTCCCGGAGCCGGGTGTGGTGCAGCTCGGGCCGGTCTTCAAGTGAACCTCAACCAAATGGAATGCCCATGGCAGCCCAGAACGACACCCTGACCAAACTGATCGATCGCGAGTACCAGCACGGCTTCTCCACGCTGATCGAGGCGGACAGCGTCCCGCCCGGTCTGAACGAGGAGATCATTCGCCTGATCTCGGCCAAGAAGGGCGAGCCCGAGTTCATGCTCGAGTGGCGCCTGGCGGCGTACCGCCACTGGCTCACCATGCAGGAGCCGGCATGGTCGAGCGTTCGTTATCCGGCCATCGACTACCAGGACATCGTCTACTACTCGGCACCCAAGTCGCGCAAGGACGGCCCGAAGAGCCTCGATGAGGTCGATCCCGAGCTGCTGCGCACCTACGAGCGCCTGGGCATCCCGCTGCAGGAGCGGGAGGCCCTCGCCGGCGTGGCGGTGGACGCGGTGTTCGACTCGGTCTCCGTGGCGACCACCTTCAAGGAGAAGCTCGGCTCCCTGGGAATCATCTTCTGCTCCTTCTCGGAGGCGGTGCGCGAGCATCCGGAGCTGGTGGAGCGCTATCTCGGCTCCGTGGTGCCGTACACGGACAACTTCTTCGCCAGCCTCAACTCGGCGGTCTTCTCCGACGGCTCGTTCTGCTACATCCCCAAGGGGGTGCGCTGCCCCATGGAGCTGTCCACCTACTTCCGCATCAACGCCGCCGCCACCGGCCAGTTCGAGCGCACCCTGATCGTCGCCGACGAGGGCGCCTACGTGAGCTACCTGGAGGGGTGCACGGCGCCGATGCGCGATGAGAACCAGCTCCACGCCGCGGTGGTCGAGCTGGTCGCCCTGGAGGGCGCCCAGATCAAGTACTCCACGGTGCAGAACTGGTACCCGGGGGACAAGGAGGGTAAGGGCGGCATCTACAACTTCGTGACCAAGCGTGGCGAGTGCCGCGGTGACAACTCGAAGATCTCCTGGACCCAGGTCGAGACCGGTTCGGCAATCACCTGGAAGTACCCGAGCTGTGTCCTGCGCGGCGACAACTCGGTGGGCGAGTTCTACTCGGTGGCCCTGACCAACAACCACCAGCAGGCCGACACCGGCACCAAGATGGTGCACGTGGGGCGCAACACCCGCTCCACCATCATCTCCAAGGGGATCTCCGCAGGCCGCGGTCATAACGCCTACCGCGGACTGGTGAAGGTGGGCAAGCGGGCGGAGGGGGCACGCAACTACAGCCAGTGCGACTCCCTGCTCCTGGGCGACCGGTGCGCCGCCCACACCTTCCCGTACATCGAGGTGAAGAACCCCACAGCCAGGGTCGAGCACGAGGCGTCCACCTCGCGCATCGGCGAGGATCAGCTCTTCTATTGCACCCAGCGCGGCATCAAGCCGGAGGACGCGGTGTCGATGATCGTCAACGGTTTCTGCAAGGAGGTGTTCCGCGAGCTGCCCATGGAGTTCGCGGTGGAGGCGCAGAAGCTCCTCGGGGTGAGCCTGGAGAACACCGTCGGATGACGGTGGGGCCCATGACAAAACGACGCAAGGACGCGAAGACGCAAAGGGGATTGTGGCAATGGTTGATCACCACGGAGAACCGACATGGACGCCCTCCGATGCGGGTGGACCTAGAACCCCCGCGACGATCGACTCTTTGCGCCTTCGCTCCTTGGCGCATTTGCGTTGCACGAACGGAATAAAGGAACTGCCATGCTGAAGATCGACAACCTATCCGCCGCCGTCGCCGGGACGGCAATCCTCAAGGGTTTGAACCTTTCCGTGAACGCCGGGGAGGTGCACGCCATCATGGGGCGCAACGGCTCCGGCAAGTCTACCCTGGCCCATGTCCTCGCGGGCCGGGACGGCTACCAGGTCACCGGCGGGACCGTGACCTTCCAGGGGAAGGACCTGCTCGCCATGGCCCCGGAGGAGCGCGCCCGGGAAGGGGTGTTCCTCGGCTTCCAGTACCCCGTGGAGCTGCCCGGGGTGAGTAACCTCCTGTTCCTGAGGACTGCGCTCAACGCGCGCCGCCGCCACCTGGGTGAGGCCGAGGTCGACGCCATGGACTTCCTCACCCTGGTCAAGGACAAGGCGAAGCTGATGCAGATCGACGACGCCCTCCTGCGTCGATCGGTAAACGAGGGCTTCTCCGGCGGTGAGAAGAAGCGCAACGAGATCCTCCAGATGGCGGTGCTGGAACCGGCCCTGGCGATCCTCGACGAGACCGACTCGGGGCTGGACATCGACGCGCTGCAGGTGGTGGCCGAGGGCATCAACGCGCTGCGCTCGCCGGATCGCGCGGTCCTCCTCATCACCCACTACCAGCGCCTCCTGAACTACGTGGAGCCGGACGCCGTACACGTGCTGGCCGACGGCGCGATCGTCGCCTCGGGCGGGCCCGAGCTGGCGCTGGAGCTGGAGGAGCGGGGCTACGCCTGGACGACCAGCGAGGCCCGCGAGACGGTGACTCGCTGACGGAGGGAAATTGTGAACACAACCACCACCAACATCGACCACTACCGCAGGCAATACGAAGACTGGGCGGGCCAGCTCCCGGGGCAGCCGTTGCCGTGGCTGCGGCACACCCGCGAGCACGCCCTGGAGCGATTCGCCCACCTGGGCTTCCCCACAGTCCGCGATGAGGAGTGGAAGTACACCCGGGTGACGCCGATCGCGGAGCACCCCTTCACGCCCGCCGCGAATGCGTGCGTCGGGCTGGATGAGGACGACATCGCGCGGCTGCTGATTGCGGGCGCGAATAGCCACCGCCTGGTGTTCATCAACGGCCACTTCACGCCCCCCCTGTCGCGGCCCGGCCGCCTTCCGGATGGGGTGACCCTGGGCAGCCTGGCCGCGGCAGTGGAGCAGCGGCCCGAGCCGCTGGAGCCCTACCTGGGCCGGGTGATGGACCCGGAAGCGAACGGCTTCTGCGCCCTCAACACCGCCTTCCTCACCGATGGTGTCTACCTCCACCTCCCCGATGGAGTCGTCCTGGACGAGCCGATCGAGATCCTGTTCCTCACTACTCGCCAGACGGAGGCGGTATTCAGCCAGCCCCGCAACCTGATCGTGGCCGGCGACGGCGCACAGGCGACCGTTATCGAGGGCTACGCCAGCCTCGGCGACTCGCGCCACTTCACCAACGCCATCACCGAGATCGTGGCGGGCGACGGCGCGGCGCTGGAACACATCCGCCTCCAGGGCGAGAGCGACCAGGCATTTCATGTGGCGACCGTGCAGGTCCGCCAGGGACGCGACAGCCGTTTCACCTCCCACGCCTTCGGCCTGGGAGGCCGCTTGAGCCGCACGGACATCAATACCGTGCTGGGCGGCGAAGGGGCCGAGTGCACCCTCAACGGGCTGTACGTGGCGGCGGGCCGCCGGCACGTCGATTTCCACACCCGCATCGACCACGCCCGGCCGCGGTGTACCAGCCGCGAGCTGTACAAGGGGATCCTCGACGGTGGGGCCCGGGGCGTCTTCAACGGCAAGATCTATGTCCACCCGGACGCCCAGCAGACCGACGCCCGGCAATCCAACCGCAACTTGCTGCTGTCGAAGCGCGCCGAGGTAGATACCAAGCCACAGCTCGAGATCTACGCCGACGACGTGAGGTGCAGCCACGGCGCGACCGTGGGGCAGCTCGACGAGGACGCGGTCTTCTACCTGCGTTCCCGCGGCATGGACACGGCCACCGCGCGCCACCTCCTCACCTACGCCTTCGCCGGCGAGGTCGTCGCCGAGATTGGCGGCGACGAGGTTCGCCGTCGGGTCGAAGAGCGACTCGCGGCACGTCTGGGCGAGGAGCACGTCATCCAACAGGCCAGACAACTGACGGAGGGCATCGAGGCATGAGCGATCTGCGCGACCTGTACGAGGAGATGATCCTCGACCACAACCGAAACCCGCGGAACTTCCAGCACCGGCCCGTCGGGGAGTGCTGCCAGGGCCACGGCTTCAACCCCCTGTGCGGCGACGACGTCACCCTCTACCTGCAGGTGGAGGATGGGGTAATCCACGACGTGGGCTTCGATGGCGTCGGTTGTGCGATCTCCATGGCTTCCGCCTCCCTGATGAGCGAGGCGATCAAGGGCAAGAGCGAGGCCGAGGCGCGGCGGCTCTTCGATCAGATGCGCGCGGCACTCACCAACGGCGGCGTCCCCGAGGGCGATAGTTCTCTCGGAAAGCTGGCGGTCCTCGCCGGGGTGCGCGAATACCCGATGCGCGTCAAGTGCGCGACCCTCGCCTGGCATGTCCTGAAAGCGGCGCTGGACGGGGAAGAAGAGACCGTGTGTACCGAATGAGGGAGGGGTGACGACACCATGTCCCACACCAAGGCGAAGCGATGAAACGCCTCATACCCCTGCACCGACACCGCGACCCGGAGACACCGCCTGACGATCGGCGTGCGAAGACGCCGGCGGGTAGCGATCGCTCCCCGGGCCCCGGACCCGAGGAGGGCGGCGCGCTCCGCGAGCGTGTGATTGCCGCCCTGCGCGAGGTCTACGACCCGGAGCTGCCAGTAAACATCTACGACCTCGGGCTGATCTACGGCCTCGACGTGCATCCCGACGGCGCCGTCGCGATCCGCATGACCCTGACCGCGCCGGGTTGCCCGGTGGCGCAGAGCTTCCCGGGATTCGTGGAGGACGCCGTGCGCCGGGTGGACGGGGTGACCGATGCCCACGTGGAGCTGGTGTGGGACCCACCGTGGTGCCAGGACCAGATGTCCGAGGCCGCGCGACTGGAGCTGGGGATGTGCTGAGAAAGGACCACCATGGCTGACTGGATCGACGTGGCGCCGGAGGCGGAGTTCCCACAAGGCAGCTTCCGCTCGGTGGAGATCGACGACGCACAGATCGCCGTGTTCCACCTGGCGGACGGCTTCTACGCCATCGAGGACGTCTGCACCCACGACGACGGCACCCTCACCGGGGGTGACGTGCAGGGCGACGAGATCGTCTGCCCGCGTCACGGCGCCCGCTTCTCCATCAAGACCGGCGACGTCCTGGAGCCGCCCGCCTACGAACCGGTCGATACCCTGCCGGTGCGCGTCCGCGACGGCATCGTGCAGGTGATGGACGACCGCTGGGACTGACCGGACACCGACCATGAACCAACGACCGATGCAGGACTTCGCGCGGGACGGTCCCGCGCGGTGATGGAAGGAGCAACACCATGAAAAAGACCCAATCCACAATCGACATCGCGGAGCGCGGCTACGCGCACCCGGAGGTGCTCGTCTCCACCGACTGGGTGGCCGAGCACATGGACGACCCCGAGGTCAGGATCATCGAGTCCAACGAGGATCCCCTCCTCTACCATGCGAAACACATCCCCACGGCGGTGGAGGTCGACTGGACCCGCGACCTCAACCAGCACGTCATCCGGGACTACCTCGACAAGAAGGGATTCGAACGCCTGATGAGCCACATCGGTGTGACCCGCGACACCACCTGTGTATTCTACGGGGACAAGAGCAACTGGTGGGCGGCGTACGCCTTCTGGATCTTCCAGCTCTTCGGCCACACCCACGCCCGGATCATGGACGGTGGCAGCATGAAGTGGCAGCAGGAGAAACGCCCCGTGGGCCAGGAGGTTCCCCATTACAAGGCTACTCAGTACAGGGCACCGCAGCGCGACGACACCAAGATCCGGGCCTTCCGCCAGCAGGTGATGGTGCACATCGATGCCCACCGTCCGCTGGTGGACGTACGGAGCCCGGAGGAGTTCAGCGGCGAGCGTCTCCACATGCCAGGCTACCCGAACGAGGGCGCCCTCCGCGGCGGCCACATCCCCGGCGCCAAGAGCATCCCTTGGGGCATGGCGATCCATCCGGAGGACGGCACCTTCAAGACCGCCGACGAGCTGCGGAAGATCTACATGATGGACAACGGCCTGAAGGTCGACGACGACGTGATCGCGTATTGCCGGATCGGCGAACGCAGCAGCCACACCTGGTTCGTCCTCACCTACCTGCTCGGCTTCGAGAAGGTCCGCAACTACGACGGAAGCTGGACGGAGTGGGGCAACCTGGTGGACGTGCCGATCGAACGGTGATTCTCGGGAGACGATGTAGACCGTATGGAGTGGGACACTCCATACGGTCTGATGGAGGGCGAGGAGCCCTCCATCCACGGGGGGTGAAGCCGCCCGGACATGTGCCGGGCGGCGAGGGGGGCGCGTGGCGTCCCCCTCCATATCGGGGCGGGCGCCATCCGTGCTAACGCGTGGTGCCGTTAGGGGCGCGGTTAGATCCCGCCCTGCAGTTCCGATCCGGAGACAGAGCCACCATGACAGACTATCCAGAAAAGCTGCGCGACCTGATCGCGACCCTGGGGGTGCTCGACGAGCGTACCGATCGCATCGACATGCTCATCGACATCGCCGGCCGCTTCCGGGGGGTGCCCGAGGAGATCGCCCGGCGGCCCTACCCGGACAGCCACAAGGTCCCCGGCTGCGAGTCCCAGGCCTATCTGTTCGCGGAGCCGCGCCCTGACCACACCCTCGATCTTCATTTCGCCGTGGAGAATCCCCAGGGCGTCTCCGCCATGGCCCTCGCCGTGATCCTGGAAGAGACGCTTTCCGGTGCGCCGCCGGAGCTCGTGGCCCAGGTCCCCGGCGAGATCGTCTACGACCTCTTTGGCCGGCAGCTCTCCATGGGCAAGTCCATGGGCCTGATGGGGATGGTGAACATGGTGACAACCACCGCCCGGCAACACGCGGCGGGTGGTCGCGAGTGAGCGCTGCACGGCCGACGGCGAAGGACCTGCGCGGCGCATGACGCTTGACACGGACGGGGCGCGGGCTAATGTCGAGTTAGATAGTCGAAATTAATTTGTTTCCTCTGATTCAGGAGGACCAGCCATGAAGATCACCCTCGAGATGCCGGGTGTCTCCGAGTGTCGGATCACCGACTGCGCCTACAACGCGAACCACGCCTGCCACGCCCGGGCGATCACCATCGGCGATGGCGACAATCCGGGCTGTGACACCTTCCTCATGGGCCGCGGCCATGCCAGGGAGACCCAGCGCATGGCCGGCGTCGGCGCGTGCAAGGTCACGTCCTGCAAGTACAACGACGACTTCGAGTGCATGGCCGGCGAGATTCACGTCGGCTACGCCAGTAGCCTGGTGAACTGTCTGACCTTCACCGCCCGGTAGATCCCCAAGCCGGTGTGGGAACCGTCGCCACGTGCGGCTGGGGGAGGGACCACCGGGGGTGGGTGAGCTGGTGCATCGAGCGGCTCGCGGCCCCGGAGGCCGAGACCCGTGGGTCAGAGCCGCACGAAGTACGGCACGACCGCCAGCACGAGCCCGATCAGGACGAGCAGGATCGTGTTGGACACCAGGTACGGGAAGACCATCAACCCCAGCCCGCACGCCAGGGGCACCCCGCGTCGTTGCCTCTTTCCGTACACGAAGTAGCCGAGGCCAACCGAGCCGAAGAGCAGGCCCCAGAGTATCGTCGTCTCACTGTTCATGGCAGACAGCCTAGCCGTCTGAGCCGCCACGTTGCAGCCTGTTCGAGCCGAGGGGCTAGAAGTCCTCCCACTCGTCGTCGTTCTCTTCCGCCGCGGGCTTCGGGGAGCGCCCGTCGATCATCGCCGCGGGGACCGGCTGCCGCGGAGGTGATGAAGGCGCCGCTGCCGGGCGTGGCGGGGACGACGGGGCAGGAGCGTTGCTCAGCTTGAATCGCGCCACCTGGGTCTCCATGTCCCGCGCGCGGGCGGAGAGGGAGTCGGCGCTGGCCGCGACCTGCTCGACTAACGCGGCGTTCTGCTGGGTCATGACGTTCATCTGCGCGATGGCGTCGTTCACGGAGCCGATCCCGGCCGACTGCTCCTGACTCGCGCCGGCGATGGCCTCCACGAAGGTACTCGCCTCGCTGACCGAGCGGAGGATCCTCTGCAGACTCTCGCCCGAGGCATCGACCAACTTGGTGCCCGCCGCGACCTTCTCCACCGAATCCTGGATCAATGTCTTGATCTCCTGCGCCGCGTGGGCCGATCGCCGTGCTAGATTGCGGACCTCCGCCGCCACCACGGCGAAGCCGCGACCCTGCTCACCGGCCCGCGCCGCTTCGACCGCGGCGTTGAGCGACAGCAAGTTGGTCTGGAATGCGATCTCGTCGATCACGTCGATGATGTCGCTGATGCGGCTCGACGCCTCGCTGGTCGCGCCCATCGCCACCACGGCCTGGCCGACCACCTTGCTGCCGTCCTGCGCAACCGTGCGGGCGCCCTTCGAGAGCTCGTTCGCCTGCGCGGCCTGCTCCGCGCTGGACTTGGTGGTGGCCGCCATCTCCTCCATGGCCGCGGCGGTCTGCTCCAGGGACGCCGCCTGCTCCTCGGTGCGCGCGGCGAGGTCCATGTTGCCGGTGGAAATCTCCGTACTGGCGAGCATCACCTGCTGTGCCGAGTCGTGGAGGGCGGCAATCACCTCGGAGCAGTTTTTCACGGCGTCGTTTACGGCCTGCTTGATGGTCGCGTGATCGCCTCGGTAGTCGCCCAACATACGGACCGTCAGATCGCCCTCCGCCATGCGTTCCAGAACCTGGACGGCCTCGCGGATCGGCTCGATGACGGCATCGAGGGTATCGTTCATGCCCTGCACGAGCTGCCGGTAGCTGCCGGCGAACTGGGTCGGATCGCCGCGCTTGTCGAGCTGCCCCTGCTTCGCCCAGTCCACCTGTCGCTGGGTCTCCGAGACCAGGCGCCCGACGGTCTCATGCAACCCGCGGAAGGCATTGCCCAGGACATCCTGGTTGCCGCGGGGCTCCACCGCCACGGTCAGGTTGCCCTCGCGCAGGGCGTTGGCGGCGTCGGCCAGGCGCTGCACGTAGGTCACCAGGTCGCGGAAGGCGCTGGCGAGGACGCCGAGCTCGTCACGCGACTGATGCGCGACGTCGACGTGAAGGTCGCCGGTGGCGATGCGGCTCGCGGCCTCGGCCATCCTGGCCAGGGGGTTGGTGATGCCGCGAATGATCCATCCCACGACCAGGATCATCGCCGCGAGAATTGCGGCATTCATCCCGACGCTGCGCCAGTGGCCCGCTGCCAGTTGCGCCATGTCGTCCACGGTCCAGCGCTCCATGCCGATGTAGCCGAGCGGCTGTCCTACCGCGACATCCGTATGGCACTGCTGGCATTCGGCCTCGGCAACGATGGTGGACACGATCTTGGCAAACGGCTTGCCGTCCGTGGTGTTATCGATCTCGAAGACCTGTCCCTCATTCTCGGAGACCGTCTTGCGGAGCCCAGGGTTCTTGCCCTTGTTCACCATGCCGGGATCTGACGCGACCTTGACCGCGCCCTCCACGTCCATCACATAGGCTCGCTTGATGATGGCCATCTCACCCACGGTGTCGAGGGTCTTTTGTAGCGCATCCATGTCGGCCTGCAACATGGCGTTGGCCAGCGACGCCTGTAACACCACACTCAGGTTCTTGGCCTCCGTCTCGAGCTTGCTGCGCGCGGTTCGCTCCTGGTCCGTCCAGTCGAGATAGACCGACAGTCCCTGGACGGCGACCAGGACCAGGGCCATCGTGGCGATCGTCTTGACCGAGAGGCTACGGAGTCGCTGTGTCATCTTGTTTCCTACCTGCGTTGGTGGGCGACGTCTGGTGACATTGACGCAATCGATGCCGCACGCCGCGAGAACGAATGCAATCTCGACGAGGGAGCTAGTCGGGTGCGCTGGTCCACTCGGGTTCCGGGATGGGAAGCTCCTCGCAGGCCGCGACGCCATGGCGCCGAAAACCCACGACTCTGTGTGGCTTAAAAACGGATAAACCCCGACCAAACTTGAGCCCACGGACCCCAAGCGGGGTTTCGTTGTCGGCCGTTGCCATCGCCCGATGCCAACCGGTGAGCGCGACCCAACCTGCGCAGTGCCGGCATCGGCGCCGCTATGGTGTACCCCGCCGGAGAAACGGTGCGTGCCGCCGGCTCGGGTCGCCTCGCTATCGGCCGCTACCTGCACGCTGCCGCACCTGCGGCCTACAAAGGCCCCCGGGTGGCTATGGCGCGCCCGGCAACCGATGTGGACGAGGGAGTCAACGTGGGCGATTGCGCACGCCAGCGCGCTCCGACACCGCTGCCGCTGGCTGCGTCTTT
>JASFUG010000054.1:0-12190 GCA_050050395.1 Nitrospirota bacterium | reverse complement strand
ACAAAGAAGAGGCGGCCCTACTGGAGAGCCGCCTCTCAGCCAGGTACAACCACGTGGATCCGCGATGGAATCAGGCTGCCTGAAGGGCTGCCATCTCCGCCACCTGCTTCCGCTTGTGGCTGTAGTTCACGATGATGTCGGTCGGGCACACCTTGAGGCATTCGCCGCAGTTGTCGCACTTGGTGTAATCGATCTCAGCGAGGTCGTCGACGATGGTGATGGCGTCGAGGGGGCAGGCCTTCACGCACTTGTTACACGCGATGCAACCCACGAGGCAGACCGATTTGGTCACTTTGCCCTTGTCCAACGAGGAACATGCCACGTGGTGGTCCTTCGTGATCGGCACCATATCGATGACATTCTTCGGACACACCTCCGCACAGATGTTGCATCCGGTGCAGCGGGTGTAATCGACCACCGGCAGCATGTACTCGTTCATGTGGATGGCGTCGAACGGACACTCGATCTCGCAGGTACCTAAGCCGATGCATGCGAAGGCACAGTCTTTCTGCCCACCGCCGATCAGCGCCAGGGTCCGGCAGTCCTTGTGGCCGTCGTAGACCATCTTGTCCGACGCATTCACCGTCCCACCGGCGCAGTACACCACCGCAACCAGCGGGTCGGCACTCATGGCACCAGCCGCAACGCCCATGACCTCGGCCACCGCGATGGCGGTCTCCTGGCCACCGACGGGACAGCCGTTGGTCTCCGCGGCGCCTTTCGCTACGGCCGTGGCAAACGGCTTACACCCGGGATAACCGCACGCACCACAGTTCGCCTGTGGCAGCACCGCGTCTACTTCCTCGATTTTGGGATCCGTGGGGACATAGAACTTCCGTGCCGCCGCCCCTAGGCCGACGCTGGCAACGAAAGCGAGGCCACCAAGCCCGACCAGTGCCTGCCCCACCGGTACAACGGTCTCGATCATATGGTTCTCCTGGCACCAAACGGGGACACCCTCCCACCGGCGCCCCGTGCTCCACATTCTGGAAACACTACCCGCCGAATACCCGTTCGATCCCCTTGTCGATGCCGGCAAAGCCCATGAACGTAAGCGAGAGTAGTCCCGCAACAATGAGATTGATGGCGTTACCTTGGAATGCCGCCGGAATCCTGGAAAGAACGATGCGCTCACGCAACCCTGCGAACAACAGCAGGGCCAGAGTAAAGCCGACCGATGCTGCGAAGCCGAAGACCGCCGCCTCGATGAAGTTGTTCTCCACCTGCAACGACAGCAGTGCGACCCCGAGGATCGCGCAGTTGGTGGTGATCAGCGGCAAGAAGATCCCGAGGGTCTCGTAGAGGGTCTCACTGGTCTTCTTCAACACCATCTCCACGAGTTGCACGAGGGAGGCGATGATGAGGATGAAGGCAATCGTCTTCAGGTACTCGATATGCAACGGCACCAAGACCAACCGGTACACCGCCCACGTGGAGATCGCCGCCATGGTCATCACGAAGGTGACCGCTGCCGACATGCCCAGGGAGGTATCGACTTTTTGCGACACCCCGAGGAACGGGCAAATCCCGAGAAACCGCGCCAGGACGAAGTTGTTTACGAGAACAGCTCCGATGACCAGAACGAGAGTGTCGAGCATGGCTGACGATCCACTTCCCACCATCGACGGGGAAGAAAAGGGGTTGATCTGAGGATAGTAGCTACAAGTCTACGCACCTATCGGCCGACTGCTCAATTTCCCCTCGCCGACGGCCTCAACGGAGGTATCGTTCCAGCGCGAGGGCCTCGATGGCGCGAGTGTACTCGCGCAAGGCCCCCTCGATGTCCCCTTGGCTCCGCAGCAATTCGGCGCGATTGAAATGGGCCGAGGGAAGGCGGCTGCTGAGGCTAAGCGCCTTGTCGAGCTCGTCCTCCGCCGCTGCCATCTCTCCCTGCGCCTGTAGCTCCCGGCTCCGTTCGATATGCGCCTGGGCCAATGGCGCACTCTGGATCGCCGGCTCCTCCTCGACCACCAACGACGGGTCTTCTGCCCGCACACCCCCAGCGCCGAGGACGCCGCCGACCAACACGAGAACAGCCATCACGAGTCGCCTGACCATGCTCTTCTCCCTAGGCCTCTTCATCGAAATAAAGAATACGGTTGCAGTGACTGCACAGGTTAATCCGATCGTTGCGCTTGACGTCCGCATAGATTTGCGGCGGCAATTTGATGTTACAGCCGCTGCAGCGCCCATCCCGCGCCGGTACCACCACCATGGGGCTGCGTTTGGCGGCGATGCGCTTGTAGCGGCTGAGAGCCGACGCCGACGCCGCGGCCCGCGCCGTCTCGCGCTCCTTGGCGAGACTGACTAGCTCCTCGTCAAGGTGCGAGAATTCCGCCTCCATCCCAGCCTTCTTCTTCTCGAATTCCGCTTCCTCGGAGCGCATCCCGGCTTCGATCGTCGCCAGCTCCGCCTCGAGCGTTGCGATCTCCTCCGTCAGCCGCTCACCCTCCTGCTCGAAGCTCTCGATCGCCTTCTCGGCAGTCTCCACCTCCTTGAGCAAGGCATAGTACGCCTTCTGGGTAGTGATATTGGGGAGACGCTCCTGGGTGTGGGCGAGCCGCACCTTCTCCTCCTCGATGGCGTTGCGCACCTCGGCCTGCCGTCGCTTGAGCGGGTCGATCTCCTCGGTCAGCTCCTGGTGCTGGGCGAGTGACGACACGACCTCCAACCGCAGTGCCTCAATCGCAAGCGGCAGCTTGTCTTTTTCACCCTCGATCTCAGCAATTCGGTTGTCGGCTTTCTGTAACTCGATAAGGGCTTTTAGATCAGCATTCACTTCGGTCCCAATCACGGTATGTCCTGTTCGTAGTCGCTATGGTCCGGAAACAGAAAAAGCACCTCTAGGAGGTGCTTTTTCGAAAAGAGCTTCTGATCCAGCGTTGTTCGATGGCTGTCGTTGCATTGCGCCTTCTATCGTAAGTCATCGACCGACCGACCCCTGGTGGGCCCACCTGGATTCGAACCAGGGACCAACCGGTTATGAGCCGGCGGCTCTGACCGCTGAGCTATAGGCCCCGGTCGAGGGAAGCGATTATCAAGAGCCGCACCCAGCAGAGTCAAGGTGAGCCGCGAAGCTCGCATGAGAGTGATCTACAGGCCCTCCGCAAAGGTCTCCAGGAACTTCGAACGCGTCGGGTGGCGTAGCTTTCGCAACGCCTTGGCCTCGATCTGCCGGATGCGCTCACGGGTGACGCTGAATTCCCGTCCCACCTCTTCGAGGGTGTGATCGGTTTGCTCCCCGATGCCGAACCGCTTGCGCAGGACACGTTCCTCGCGTGGCGTTAGGCTCGTCAGGATGTCTCCGACACTCTCCTGAAGGTTGATGCGGATGACATCGTCGGAGGGCTGCTGGATCTTGGTGTCCTCGATGAAGTCGCCAAGCTGGGAGTCCTCCTCCTCGCCTACCGGCGTCTCCAGCGACAACGGCTCCTTCGAGATCTTCAGGACCTTGCGCACCTTGTCGACCGGCATCGCCATGGCCTCGGCGATCTCCTCCGGCGTGGGCTCACGACCCATCTCCTGCAGCAGCTGCCGCGAAGTCCGCACCAGCTTGTTGATGGTCTCGATCATGTGAACCGGGATGCGGATCGTCCGCGCCTGGTCGGCGATCGAGCGCGTGATCGCCTGCCGGATCCACCAGGTGGCGTAGGTGGAGAACTTGTAGCCACGACGGTATTCGAATTTGTCCACCGCCTTCATCAGGCCGATGTTGCCTTCCTGGATCAGATCAAGGAATTGCAGCCCGCGATTGGTGTACTTCTTGGCGATCGAGACCACCAGGCGCAAATTGGCCTGCACCATCTTGGACTTGGCGTGCTGCGCGGCACGCTGATGGTGGCGGACCTCCTTGCGCAGGGATTCGAAGTACTCCATCGGCTGGCCGTAGAAGCGTTCCACCTGGCGCACCCGACGACCCACCTCGCGGTACCGGCTGATAAACTCGCTCAGGGCTTCCGACGATAGGCGAGCGCAAGCCTTCCGTACCAACTCCCCCTTACCTCCGAGACCTTCCGCATTAAGGTAGTCCTCGAGCACGATGCCCGTCTGCCGCTTGAAGCGTTTCCTGAGCTGGTTCAACTCCTCTTGAAGCTCCAGGATCGCATCAAGCCGCGCGAGCAGGAAGTCGGCCTGCCGCTGCGCCAAGGGGCTTTCTTCCAGGGCGCGCATGTATTTCATGTAGCTCGCCTGGGAGTCGGCCTCGCCGGGCTTGCCCTTGTCGCCTTCCCTCCACGCCTTTACCGCGGCACGCTCCTTACGTGTCCGCCGCTGGAGCGTGCAATTATACAGCTCGGCGTATGCGTCAATGGTCGCTACGGCCTTCTTGACATTGAGCTTCTGGCGTTCCTCCGGGCTCAGCTCGTCGTCGGGACCAAGCTCAAAGAAGTAGAACAGCTCTTTGAGAGGCAACTTCCCGCGCAGGTAGCGCCGCCACGTCAAGGCGATGTGGCATTGCGCAAACGGGGCCGAAAGCAGAGCGCGAGTCATCCGGTTCATGCCGGACTCGATCTCCATGGCGATTTCGATCTCCTCGTCCCGCGTGAGGAGCGCGACCTTGCCGATCTCGCGCAGATAGAGGCGCACCGGATCGTCCGTGATCCCCAGGGTCGCGGCGTCGGTCGCAAGCGTGGAAGGATCATCCCCTTGCTCTTTACGCGCCTGCGCGGCCTGCCGGGCGGCCTCGGCCACCGTGGCAGATTTACCGCCCGCCTCGCTGTCGACCTGCGGCACCTCGGTCACCTCGATCATGGACTCGGAGAGGAGGCTGAATACCTCCTCGAGACGGTTCGATACGACGATCTCCTCGGGCAGGATTTCGTTGAGCTCATCATAGGTGAGAAAGCCACGCTCCCGGCCCAGGGCGACCAGCCGTTGAATTTCGGGAATTTCCTGTAGTTCCAGGGACATATCTGAGTTTAATCCTCAAAAAAAAGGGGATTGAGTCTAAGCCGAAAGGAAGAAAGTTAGTCGACATTCTCCTCGGTGTCCACGAGACCTGACGAATTATTTTCTCCCCGCCAAATAAGGGACCCAACCGCTTTCCATGCAACTTTATTTAATTCTAGTGCCTTTAGCTCCACTCTGGCGCATTCGTCGTCTCCTTCCGCCTCGGCGCGCTGTACCCGCCCAACGATTTCCACCCTCTCCCGTTGCAGGTGATGGCGCCGAAGGGTCTGCACCCAGTCGTTGAAGCAGGCCAGCGGCTCCGGCATGTGGCCGAAGTCGGATAGAACTCGGCGCGCCAGCTCGCCGGACAGGGCGCCGCCCTTCGCATGCAGCCCTGCCTCCAGGGTTTCGTGAGAGAACTGCTCCAGGGAGAGCAGCTGGGCCATCAGGTCCCGCAGGGGTCCCGGTGGAAGATCTTTGTCGACCCTATGAGCCTGCAAGAACGGGAAGGATTCGGGGTGCTGCGAGAGAAACCAGAGGACGCCGAATGCCGCCTCGTCGACGGCCCGCGCGGGTTTTTGCTTCGGCTGTCCGGGAGCTGGGCTCGGATGCCCCTTGCCGCGGCCACCGGCGATCTCCTCCGCCACCCGCTCCACCGGCAGGTCGAACGCTGCGGCGACATGCTCCACGAACAGTCCCTGCTCCGCCGCATCGTTCAGGCTGCGCCCCACCGGCAGGATGTCGCGCAGCGCGCGCAGGCGGCTTGCCAGATCGTTGCCCCCGGCCTGCCTCAACAGCTCACTGACCGCGAATTCGAACAGCGGCGCGGCCGCCGCTAAGCAGGCCTCCATGCCGTCCGCGCCATCCTTTCGCAGTAGAGAATCCGGATCGTCCCCGTGCGGCAGGGTCGCCACGCGCACCGACAGCCCCTCGTTCAGGGTCACCTCCAAGGCGCGCAGCGCCGCCCGCAGGCCGGCTGCGTCCCCGTCGAACAACAGCAGGAGATTGGTGGAATAGCGTTTGATTCGCCGCACGTGCTGACGCGTGAGGGCCGTGCCCAGGACGGCCACGGTATGACCGAATCCGTAGGCGTGGAGGGTGATGGCGTCCATGTACCCCTCGACGCACAGGGAGATGTCTCGGCGGCGGATCTCCTGCTGGGCCACATCGAGACCAAACAGCGTGTCGCCCTTCTTGAAGATGGGGCTCTCCGGCGAATTCAGATACTTCGCTTTGTCCTCCCCCAGGGTGCGACCACCGAAGGCGATGACCTCACCACCCGCCTCGCGGATCGGAAAGGTTAGCCGATCGCGGAACCGGTCGTAGCCGCCGCCACCGCCGTCCCGCGGCACGATCAAGCCCGCCGCCACCGCACGCCCGACGGAGACGCCGGCGGCAACCAGAGTACGTAGCAGACCATCCCAAACAGGCGGCGCGTACCCGAGGCCAAAGCGGTCGACCAGCTCGTCGCTCAGGCCGCGGCGACGGGCATACTCCAGGGCCTTCCGATCGTCGCCCCGCAGCCAGCGCACGAATGCCGCCTGGGCGCGGCGGTTGACCTCCAGGAGCTGGTCGCGTTCCGCCGCCGCCCGTTGCTCGGGACCGGTGAGGGGGCGCTGCGGCGGGATCCCCGCACGCTTCGCCAGGGTCTCCAGCGCCGGCCCGAAGTCCAGGTTGTCGTAACGCATCGCAAAGGCGATGACGTCGCCCCCTACGCCACAGCCAAAGCAATGGAAGATCTGCTTGCGTGGGCTGACCGTGAACGAGGGCGTCTTCTCGTCGTGAAACGGGCAGAGCGCCACGTAGTCACTTCCGGCGCGGCGCAGCTTCACCACCTCGCCGATGAACTCGACGATGTCGGTCGCCTCGCGCACGCGATCGATGTAGCCCCGGTCACTCAACCCGATGCGCCCCGCAGCACCACCTGTGTCACCCCTTCGCCGCCGGCCTCGGGCCGTGGATGGTCGTACGACTCCACTGCGGGATGGCCCCGCAGGCACTCCGCCACCACCCGTTTCAACACCCCCTCGCCGTGGCCGTGGATGATATCGACCTGACGCAGGGAACCCAATGCACAGCCGTCCAGGTAGGCGAGCAGCCTGCATCGGGCCTCCTCCGCCCGCAGGCCGACCACGTTGAGCGATGCGGCCAGATCGTCCGGCATCGGTGGTAGCTCCACGGCTGCCGCGGGCGGCACCCTTCTCCCCGCCGGCAGCAGCTCTCCTGGCTGGACCCGAAGTCGCTGGCCGCCCGCCATGACGAGCCAGCGCCCCCCTTGCTTGCGTCCCAACTCGCCCTCCACGCCGAGGGAGCGCACGCGCACGGCCATTCCTGGCCTCAGCTCGGCCTCCGGGATGGCCCCCTCGCTCTCGACCTCGTCGGCGTCGATCTCCGGAGCGAGGGCTGTTAGCTCGGC
This sequence comes from Nitrospirota bacterium, assembly GCA_050050395.1. Lineage (GTDB taxonomy): Bacteria > CG2-30-53-67 > CG2-30-53-67 > CG2-30-70-394 > CG2-30-70-394 > DASWHD01. Next base: position 4,887 of record JASFUG010000054.1, on the reverse strand, counting down.
CGCGGCGCGGCGCCGCAGGCCGGCAATGCCGCCAGTAGCCGCTGCCGATTCGTGGCGCTGGTGCTCCAGGCGGCGCAGTGCCCGTCGCGTCTGGTCGAACAGCCGGGTGAGCTGACGGCGCTTGTCGCCGACCTCGGCGGCCCACTCCTGTTGCAGGTCACGCCGCCGCTGTCGCAAGGACTCGGCCTCCGATTCCACGGCCTTGCGACGCCGGGCGAGATCCTTCTCAGCCTCCTTGACCTGCGCCTCGCGATCCGCCAGCGACTCCCATAGGCGCTCGGCGTCCACCAGCACACCGCCGATCAGCTCCTCGGTGCGGGCCAGGACGGATGCCGGCAGGCCATGCCGGCCGGCGGTGGAGAGAGTCTCACTCCCTCCCGGGCTGCCGACCAGGAAGCGGTACGTCGGCTCGCCCAGCGCGTCGTCGAACAAGACGTGACCGTTTGCCAAACGCGGCGTCACCTCGGCAAAGGCCTTCAACGGCGTCAGGTGGGTTGTGGCCATCACCAGACCGCCTCGCTCCAGGAACCACTCGATCGCCGCCACCGCCAGCGCGGCACCGGCCTGCGGCTCGGTGTGCGAGCCGACCTCATCGAGCAGTACCAGACTGCCGCGACCAGCCTTGTCCATCATCTCGGCGAGGCGGGCCACCTGGGCCGAAAAGCTGGAGTGCCCTGAGCTGATCGCCTGGTGGTCCCCGAGCTGGCAATAAACCCCGCCAACCGCACCGACCCTGCTGTCGGCGCCGAGCGGTGGCACCAGTCCCAGGCGGAGCATCACCACCGCCAGCCCCACGGACTGGAGCAGCGCCGTCTTGCCGCCGTGGTTGGCGCCGGAGATCACCAGGGCCGCAGTCGTCGCGTCGAGCCGCACGTCGTTGGCGACCACTGACTCTGCCCCCCGATCGAGAACCAGGAGCGGGTGGCGCAGGGTCCGCAGGTCGAGCTCCACGGCATCGCCCCACTCGGGTACCTCACCACCCAGCCGCTCGGCAAGACGGGCCCGCGCCTGTAGGACGTCGAGCGCCGTGGCCACGTCGTGGGCGGCGATGATCTCTCCGAGGTGCTCGCGCACCGACCCGTTGAGGCGCGCCAGGATACGCGCCTCCTCCGCCGCCACCGCCAGCCGCGCCTCCTGTGCGGCGTTGTTGTGAGAGACCAGGCTGTCCGGCTCCACGAAGCAGGTCTGGCCGCTCCTCGATCGGTCATGGAGGATACCCGACAGACGGCCGGAGTAGTTGGAGCGCAGGGGCAGGACAAAACGATCGCCGCGCACCGTCACCCACTCCTCGCCGACCACATCGTGGGTCGCCGGGGCGCGCAGCAGGGACTCCGCGTGATCCTTGGCCGACTGGCGGCGTGACCCCGCCTCGTGGCGCAGGCCGGCGAGCTCCGGGCTCGCGGAGTCGCGCAGGCGGCCGTCGTCACTCAGGGCTTCCGTCAACGTCCGACCGAGCCTCGCCACCGCTCCCCAGTCGATGGCGAAGGTCTCCGGTGGGAGCCACGGCTCCTCGGGCAGGCGCTCGGCCACGCGTCCGAGGTCGGTCAGGTAGGCGCCGAACCCAAACAGCTCGTCGCCGTGGAGGTCCCGTCCGGTATCCAACAACCCCACTGCGGCGCGGTACTCGACGTCATCCGGCACCGGCACGTCGTGCCTCTGCCTCAACCAGACGCGCAGCCCCTCCAGCGAGGTTAAGATCGCTCGCGCCTCCGGCCACGTGGGACACGGCGTCAGGGCGCGCGCCCGGAGGCGCGCCGTTTCACTTCGGCACAGACCGACCAGTGCGTCGAGGAGTGCATCGAGCCCCAAGAGACGCAGGGTGGCATCGTCCATCGCGGTTCCGCCGATGGCGCCGGGGCGCTGAATCAGGCGAGTCGGGCGCGAACCATGGCGTTCACCCGCTTGCCATCCGCGCGCCCCTGGACCTTGGGCATGAGCACACGCATCACCTGCCCGAGATTGGCTCCCGCGGGGAGTTCCGCGATGGCGGCATCCACCAGGGCCACGAGCTCCGCCTCGGTGAGCGGAGTGGGGAGGTACCTCTCCACGACGCCGGCCTCCCACGTCTCCTTATCCACAAGGTCCTGTCGCCCACCCTGGGTGAATTGCTCCGCCGCCTCGCGACGTTGCTTCACCGCCCGCGTCAACACCTGCACCGCCTCGTCGTCGGTAAGCTCCCGCCGTCGAGCGATCGCCTCGTTCTTCAAATCCGCGCTCAGCATGCGCAGCACGCCGAGGGTGCGGCTATCACGGGCCTTCATCGCCGCCGTGATGTCCCCCTGGATACGCTCGACCAGCTCCGCCATGGTGCACCTCGTAGCGCCGCGACGCGGCGCCGCAAAGAAAAAAGACCCGCCACCCTTGCGGGTGGCAGGCCAAGGGAGATCGGCACGGGAGACGCTGCTCCCTAGCGGCCGGATTGCACGTTTCGTTTCTGCATCTTTGCCATCCGCTTACGGGCTGCGACGGCCTTGCGTTTCCGGCGAATCGACGGCTTCTCGTAATACTCCCGCTTGCGCAGCTCGGCCATCAAACCGCCCTTTTCACACTGCTTCTTGAAACGGCGGAGCGCCCCTTCGAAAGAGTCGCCGTCCTTGATACGTACGCCCAGCATCCGATCCCCTTTGTTCGATTCCGATGATGTACTGATGGGTGCCACGGTCGGCACGTTGGACCGGCAACTGTAGTGAGCACCCCGGTGTGGTGTCAAACGCGCGACCCGCCCGGCAAGCGGGGTCGGCCACCGTTGCGCCCTACGGCGTGTAGTTCGGCGCTTCTTTCGTAATGATCACGTCATGCACGTGGGACTCGCGCAGACCCGCCCCGGTAATGCGCAGGAACCGCCCGCCCTTACGTAGCTCATCGATGGTCGCGCTGCCGCAATAGCCCATGCCGGACCGCAGGCCACCGAGGAGTTGGTAGACGGTCTCGGCGAGGGTGCCCTTGTACGGCACCCGGCCCTCGATCCCTTCCGGAACGAGCTTGGTGTCGTCCTTCCCCTCCTGGAAGTAACGATCCTTGGAGCCCTCCACCATGGCCCCGAGGGAGCCCATCCCGCGATATACCTTGTAGCTGCGTCCCTGGTAGAGCTGGATCTCTCCCGGGCTCTCCTCGACCCCTGCGAGCAGCGAGCCGATCATCACCGTGCTTGCCCCCGCGGCGATCGCCTTGGTGATGTCACCCGAGAACTTGATCCCGCCGTCCGCGATCACCGGCACCCCGGCGTCCTCGGCGACCCGCACGCACTCGGCGATAGCGGTGAGCTGTGGCACGCCGCAGCCGCTCACCATGCGGGTGGTGCATATCGAGCCCGGACCGACGCCCACCTTCACCGCATCGACGCCCGCCTCGATGAGCTCCTTGGCAGCCTCCGCGGTGGCAATGTTGCCGCCGATCACGCCGACCTCGGGATGGTCGCGCTTGATCGCCGTGACCGTCTCGATCACGCCGCGGGTGTGACCATGCGCGGTATCCACCGCGATCACATCGACGCCGGCATTGACGAGGGCCGCGACCCGCTCCTCGCGGTCCCCGCCGACCCCCACCGCGGCCCCAACGCGCAGCCGGCCGTGCCGGTCCTTGCAGGCACTCGGATACTTCCGGGCCTTCTCGATGTCCTTGGTGGTGATCAGGCCGCGCAGATTGAAGTCGTCGTCGACGATCAACAGCTTCTCGATGCGGTGCGCGTGGAGCAGCTCCTTCGCATCCTCAAGCCGGGTCCCCACCGGACCGGTGATCAGGTTCTCGCTGGTCATCACCTCCCGCACCTGCAGGGAGTGGTCCTTGACGAAACGCAAGTCGCGGTTGGTGAGAATGCCCACAAGGCGCGGCCCTTCGGTGACCGGCACTCCCGAGATCCGGTAGGTGCTCATGATCTCCAGCGCTTCGCGGATTGGCCGGTCGGGGGCGATGGTGATCGGGTCGAGGATCATCCCGGATTCCGACTTCTTGACCTTCCCCACCTCGTGGGCCTGTGCCGTCGGCGTCATGTTCTTGTGCAGGATGGAGATCCCTCCCTCCTGCGCCAAGGCGATGGCGAGGCGCGATTCGGAGACCGTGTCCATCGCCGCGGAGAGCAGCGGCACGTTCAGCCGGATGTCCCGAGTCAAGCGCGTGGAGAGGTCGACCTCGTTGGGCAGAACCGCCGAGAACCCCGGGACCAAGAGCACGTCATCGAATGTCAGGCCAATGGGGGGCAGTTCTTCCAGCATCGCCGGCTCCGAGAGTGAAAGAGATCTTCTACTGGGTCTCCCCGCCGTATTCAACCCGCGCTCCCCGTCGTCCGCCGCCACCACAGCGCCTCGGGTGACCGTTTTCCGGCGGACGTCGACCTCACCCCAGACCGCTCGCGAGCTCCCCGAGATACGCTCGGAACGGCGGCCCCAGGACCTCGTCGCGCAACGCGTACTCCACCGTCGCCTTCAGAAAACCTAGCTTGTCCCCGGCATCGTACCGGGTGCCCTCGAACTCCAGGGCAAAGATCTTTTCCCGCTTGAGGAGCCCTACCAGCGCGTCGGTGAGCTGGATCTCACCGCCGCTGCCCGGCGTTACCTGCTCCAGCTCCGCGAAGATTTGCGGGGTCAGGATGTAGCGGCCGACGATCGCGAGATTGGACGGGGCCGCCTCGGGCTGCGGCTTCTCCACCATGCCGCGCACGGCGAAGGCGCGGTCTGCCAGAGGCTCGGCGTCGAGGATCCCGTAGCGACTCGTCTTCTCCTGCGGCACTCGTTCGGCCGCGACCACCGACCCGGCATGCTCCTCGTACAGCCGACGCATCTGAGTCAGGCATGGCGGATCAGCGTGGATCAAGTCGTCCGCGAGGACCACGGCGAACGGCTCGTCCCCGACCAGCCGACGGGCGCAAAGGACGGCATGCCCCAGACCGAG
>JASFUG010000053.1:0-12310 GCA_050050395.1 Nitrospirota bacterium | reverse complement strand
GCTAACCACCGCCGCCGAGATCGGTCTGGTGTACGCCAACGACGATCGGCCCTACATCCTCCACACCCTGCCCGCTGCCTTCGACACCCTCCTCGGCCTCGCCGCGGCGACCCGCCACGGCGACCTTGCGCGTGCCCTGGAGACGTACTGCCTGCGGTATTGGGCCTCCACCGCCGACGCCCTGCGCACCCAGGGGCTACCGGACGCGGACAAGGTACCGGACATCCTGGCGTTCTGCGGCGTGGAGGAGGGAAACCTGCGCCATGCCCTGGAGATCGCCGAGCACGCCGAGCTGTGGGAGGAGGCGCGCCCGGTGCTGTTCATCCTCCTCAACGTGTGGAACCGCACGGGCCGCGCCCACGACGCCGCGCGCCTGCGCGAGCACTGGCTCGGTCTGATCTCCGACGCCGACGGCCATCCGCGGCTGCCCGACGACGCGCGACTCTGCGACCTGTGGCGGTTCCTGTGGGGCAACCACGCCAACTGGCTCCTCACCAAGGGACGGCACGCGGAGGCCGAGGCGATCCACCGCCGCGTGGCCGCCGAAGAAGAGGGTCGCGACCAGCCGGACGAGACGGTGCTCGGCGGCATCTATTTCCAGATCGCCCGCACCTACGAAGACCGGCAGATGTGGCCGGAGGCGCTGGACTGGCAGAACAAGTCCCTGGCGATCCGCACCCGCCTCACCGACCCGCACGGCATGGCGGCCTGCCACCATCAGCTCGGCCTCATCGCCCTGGGGCGCAAGGAGCCCGAGGAGGCAGTGCGCCACTTCGACGAGGCGATCGCCATCCGCGAACGGGCGGAGGACGTGGCGGGCCAGGCCGCATCCTACTTCCACGGCAGCCGTGCCCTGCGCGAGATGGGCCAGATGGACCGGGCGCAGGAATACCTCGGAAAGGCGATCGAGGGCTACCACATCCGCAACGATCAGCGACAGCTCGCCGCGGCCCTCCAGCAGATGGCGAGCCTGCGCTTCGCCCAGGGGGACCTGGACGAGTGCGAGGCGGCCGCGAAGCGCGCCATGGAGATCCGCCGCGACCTGGCAGACGTTGTGGGCATGGCCGCCAACGCCGGTCAGCTCGCCCGCGTCGAGGAAGCGCGTGACAATCCCTCCGACGCCTTGCGCTGGCTGCTCCAGGCCTTCGGCCTCCTGAGCCGCACCCAGTCCCCCCAGGCGCAGCTCGCCGCCGCACAGATCCGCCGCCTGCACGATACCGTCGGCGCCGACCGCTTCGCCAACATCTGGCAGGAGGTCGCCGAAGGCGCGCCGATGCCGCCGTGGCTGGCGATCTAGCTGTCAGCGATCAGCGGTCAGCTACCGGCTAGATCAGAAGAGTGGGATCATCAACCCTGGAAGCCGATCGCTCAAAGCTGACAGCTGACTGCTATGGATACCTGGCGTCTCATCGATAAGGGCGGACTCTCCGCCCTGGACTGCCTCACCGTCCCCACTGCCCTCGCCAAGGGGGTGGCCGCAGGCCAGCCCAATACCCTAGCGGTCTACTTCCCCCTGGAGCGGTTCGTCTCCATCGGAGCCGAGCAGGAGGTGCGGCAGGCCGTCGACCTCGACCACTGCGCCGCCGAGAAGATCCCCGTGTGGCGCCGCACCAACGGCGGCGGTGCGCTGTTCGTGGACAGCCAGCAGATCTTTTACTCGGTGGCGCTACGCCTCACCGAGCCCCTACCGAACACCCTCGACCAGCTCTACAACGACTGGCTCCAGCCCCTGCAACGGACCTGCCGCCAGCTCAACGTCCCGGCCCAGTACCAGCAGTACAACCGACTGCAACTTGGCGAATACCAGATCGCCGGGGCTGTCGCCTCCCTGGTAGAGGGCGTGTTGCTGTTCACCGCCAACCTGCTGGTCAACGTCAGCCAGGAGACCGTCGATCGCGTCCTCGGCATCACCCGCGACAGCGGCCGCGGCCGCCGCCTCACGAGCATGCGTCATGAGTACGAAGGCCACGGCCCGCCGGACGAGGTGGAGATCCGCGCCGAGCTAGTCCGACAATTCGAGGGGCTCCTGTCCATAGACTTCGATCGCGGCGACCTGACGGATAGCGAGCGCGAGATGGCGACCGGTCTGCACGCGCGGATTCAGGACAAGCAGTGGCTGTACGGTATCGACGAGCGTGCCACGGCGATGCGCGACCAGCCACAGGAGGACGGCGTGCGGGTGTGGCGCAAGCAGCGCCGCACCGAGGGCGGTCTTCTCGACCTCACCCTGGTGACCCAGAGCAGCTGCATCAAGGACATCCAGTTCACCGGCTCGCCATTGTTTCTGCAACCGGACGCGCTGCGGCAGGTGGAGAACTACTTGCGGGGCTGCTTCCTCAGCCCCGCGGAGGTCGGTGAGCGGGTGGTCAACCTCTACCACACCATTGGCCTGAAGAGCGCCGGCACCAATCCCGCAGACTTTCTCATCCTGGTCGGCGACACCATCGGCCAGATGTCACCTTAGGTAGCTATCAGCGCTCAGCTTTCAGCTATCAGCTCTTTTGTCCGTATGGCCGGGAAATTCCGCCATCACACGCTGACAGCTGATTGCTGAAAGCTGAGCGCTCTCATGCTCCCCGCCGGCCTCCATCTGGTCGCCACGCCGATCGGCAACCTGGGGGACATGAGTCCGCGCGCCCGCGACACCCTTGCCGGCTGCGACCGGATCCTCTGCGAGGACACCCGCCACACAGGCCGGCTGCTGCACCACCTGGGGATCGACCGACGGCTGGCCAGGTTCGACGGCCACACCGGCAGCGCGGCGGTCGCCGGCTGGGTGGCGGAGCTGGTCGACGGCCGCCGCCTCGCCCTGGTGAGCGACGCCGGCACGCCGCTGATCAGCGATCCCGGCCTCGATCTGGTGCGTGCGGCACGAGCCGCTGGTGTGGCGGTTCACGCCGTGCCGGGACCCTCGGCGGTGGTGCTGGCGGTGGCCCTGTCTGGTCTACCCACGGACCGCTTCACCTTCACTGGCTTCGTCCCCCGCAAAGGGGGTCCGCGGCGCGAGTGGATCGCGGAGCTGGCGGTGAGCCGGGAGACGTGGGTGTGTTTCGAGAGTCCCCACCGCCTGGCGGCGACGCTGGAGGAAATCAGCGGTGTCATTGGACCGGAACGACCCGTCGCGGTGTGCCGCGAGCTGACCAAGCTCCATGAGGAGGTGCTAAGCGACAATGCGGCGAAGCTCGCCGACCACTACCGAGCGCATCCACCCAAGGGCGAGGTCACCCTGGTCATCGCGGGCACAGGCCGTCCTCGGGTCGCCCAGGTGACCGACGCCGAAATTGCTCTGCTCCATGCCCTCGTAGGGGAGGGGTCGATCACTCGTCGCCGTGCCGCCCAGCTTGTAAGCGCGGTCACTGGCTCCCCCGTCAACGGGCTCTACCAGGCCCTGAAGAGTGGCGATCGCACGATCGCAACAGATACTGCGTGAGCAAAGCGGGCCAGAACCCGGCTCACTCGTCCATCGCCGAGCCATCTGGGACGGCCCCTGCCTGCACCGGTGCGACCCGGTCATCGTCCGGCCGCGCGCTCGCTGCCGGTGGCTGCGGCTGAAACTGCGCATCGATCCGCTCCGCATCGACCCGCGCTTCCCGCTCCGCCTCGTCGACCTTGGCCAGGTCGTCAAAGTAGAGCTCGCGCTCGCCCTCCGCCACTACGTGTGGCGTGACCATCACCACCGTCTCGGTCTTGACGCTGGTCTCGTCGGTACGTGAGAAGAGCCGACCGAGCACCGGAATGCGTGACAGCCCGGGCACACCGCGCCGGCTCTTGTTGCGGGTGTTCTTGATCAAGCCGCCGATGAAGATCGTCTGGCCGTCCTCCGCCACGAGCCGTGTCGTCACCTCCGTGGTCGTCTGCGCGGGGATGCCATCGGTGATGTTACCGGTGCTCACCTCCGGATGGATCGCCATCATGATCCTGCCGGCCTCGTCGACCGATGGCGTCACCCTCAGGATCACGCCTGACTCCAGGAACTCGATGCTCTCGGTGGTCACCTGGTTGATGGTGGTGGTCACGCGAAATCCCTGGCGATCGCCGACGATCACCGACGCCTCCTCATTCTCCAGGGCCAACAGGCGCGGCGTCGACAGGGTCCGCACCCGACCGGTACTGCGCAGGGTATCGAGGGCGAGCTGCAGGTGGGGTGTGACCAGGTCGACGAACAGGCCAGCCGAGCCCGGGTCGCTGAGCAACCGCGTACCGAACGACCCCTCCTCGCCATCGATTGTGAGGAGCTGCCGCCAGTCGACCCCGAATGCCTCGCCGTCGCTCAAGGTGATCTCGAGGATCTTGCCCTCGATGAAGACCTGCGTGGGCATGGCGTCGATCTCGGGGAGGAGCCGCTCGATTCGCGCAAGGAACTCCGGCTGGTCCTCGACCACCAGCAGCTTGCGTGCCGCGAGTGTGGTGATCTTGCCGTAGGGCGAGAGATGGTTCCTGAGCACCGACACCACCGTCTCCGGATCGGAGTAGTGAACCGGGAGGGTTTGTACGGACGTCAGTCCGCTCGCCAGGTTCTTGCCGCTGTCCTCCTGCTCCAACACCACGTAGCTCGCACCGCGCCTCTCCACGACATAGCCCGCCGCCTCGGCGATCGAGTGGATCGCCACGTCCATGGGCACGTCGTAGAGGTTGACAGAGATGTCTCCCGCGACCCCCTTCGCGAGGAGGATGTTGGTCCGCTCCGTGCGCGCCAACATTTCGAAAATCTCCGCGACATCGGTGTTGCGCACCGAGATCGAAACGTTTTCACCGGCAGCGGCGACCTGCGGCCGCGACGCGCCGAATACGGCCATGGCCACCAGGAGACTGGCCGCAGCGACGAGGTGACCTAGATGCCGGATCGAGCTACTACCTCGGCCTCCCCCGATGCAGGCGGGTGTCATCGTGCCCATCACCTGCTATTCCTCATCACCCAGGCTGACCACCACTCTCTCGCCATCCCGTTCCAGGACCGCCCGGCGCTCGCCGACGTCCACCAAACGAAATCCCTCCACTTCGTCACCGATGGTGAGGATCAGCCCGTTCACATCCGCCATCGCGTGCTCGGGCGCGACGAGCGTGGCACGCAGCTCCAGAGTCTCACCCGGCCGCCCCTCGTCCGCTCCCGAGCCACGCCCCGAGGGCAGCAACGAAAGCTCTGGACGGCTGAATGGATTGTGGCTCAGCTCGACCACCTCACCGGCCTGCGCCGCCGCGACTTGGACGACGGCCGTCACGACCGTGAAGAGCGCGCGGAGAGGATGCGCCATCTCACACCTCCGCCATCCGATACGAGACCAAGGTAATCTTCATACGGACCGGCGGGATCGCGTCGCGGGTGAGCGGTAGCATCTCGTACTCCTTCACCACGATGAAGCCGAGCTCGCCGCTGAGCTCCCGAAGCCAGCGGGCAATATCGAAATAGTCTCCGTTTACCTCCACCTCGATGGGGCTCTCCACGAACAACCGCAGCCGCTTCTTGGACCCCGGACGCACGCCGTCGAGCTGGACGCGGTTCCGCGATGAGATTTCTTGCAGCCGCCCGATGATCTGCGCCTCAAGCTGCTTCATCGGGAGGTTCATGTTCTTGCCATAGACGCGGTTCTCCAGCCGCGCCACCGACTGACGGGTCGCCTCCAGCTCGCTCGCGATCGCCTCGCCGCTGTCCAGCACCTCCGCAAGAATCGCCCGCGACGCCCGGAGGCGTTTGACTTCGCGCCAATCGGGTGCAACGAGACCCAGCGACAACGCGGCCACGATCACGACGCAAGGCACCACCAACGCCGCGAGGTGCAGGCGCGGGTGGAGCCGGGGAAGGTACGTGAAGAGAAAATACTCCATCCGTCTTCGGAAACCTCGTAGGGGTCTACTTCACGACGACCGGTCGGGCGGCGTTGCCGGCGACGACCACGGCCAGCTCGAAGTCGACGAACGTACCGTTGCCCACCGGCCGCACCGAGGTCCTCAGGACTCTGGCGTCCTCGATCGCCGGGTGGTCGTAGAGACGGTTGACGAAGGTGGACAGGGCGCTGTGATCACGCGCCTGTCCCTTGATCTCCATGTGAGTCTCGACCCGCCACTCCTTGGCCTCCGGGTGCTCGGCATCCGGCGGCAGGACCGCGAAGTAGCCGGTGTGCTCCGCCGATCCGTCGTGGTCCACCTCGGTACCGGCGCGGCGAAATCGCCAGTTTGTGAACCATATGCCGCCGCCGGCCACCGCATGGTCTACGATCGCCAACATGCTCTCGGCCGTCGGCCCGCCACGCACCGCGGCGAGCAAAGCCAGGCGGCGTTCGAGGCGCATCTGTCGCTCTCGCAGACCCTCCAGCTCCAGCCGTTGCTGGGTGGTGGTGCTCTGCTGCGCCTGTAACACGGCGATCGCCCGCTGCTCCCGCTCCGCGACCGACTCGAGGGATCTATGACCGGCACCGAGGATCGCCGTCGCGACGAGGAGACACACGGCGGACACCTTGGCGCGGTGGATGAACCGCACCACCGTACGGTATTCGCCCGGGATGAGGTCGACCTCACGCATGGCTCGCCATCCCCCGCAGGGCGAGACCGGTGGCGACGGCCAACAATGGGCTCACCTCGCCGTCGCCAATCACCGGGGCGTCCGGCGCGGCGAACGCAGCCAGGGGATCAAGCACCGTCACCGGCACCTCGATCAGGCTGTTGAGCAGCCGGTCCGCACCTGCCCAGTGGGCGATGCTGCCCAGGAGGTAGATCTGCTCGACCGGCTGACCGTGGGTCTCCGACGAGGTGTAGAGCAGGACCTGTTGGATCGCGTCCACACACTCGAGAAAGGAGGGTTTCAGGATCTCGACGAGGGTTTGCGGGACACCCAGTCGGGCCCCGTTGCCGACCGATCCACCCACACCGGCCCACGGCGCGAGGCCGTGGGTGTGTACCAGCTTCTCGGCCGACGCGGACGACATGTCCAAGGCACTGCCCAGGCGTAGCAGCAACTTGTCCTCGCCGAATGCGATCTCGCGGTCGAACAGCAACCGCCTGCCCGAGAGTACCGTCAGGTAGCTCTTGGCGCGGCCGAAGTTGATCACCAGCACATTGCGGTAGTCATCTTCCGGGCGGATGGCAACGACCAGGCGCCGCACCGCAGCCGGGCCGATCTCCAGCGCCTCCACCTCGCACCCGGCGCGACGAAAACGGGTCAAGTATTCGAGCACCACGTCGCGCCGCGCCAGCACCACCAGGGAGGATCGCGCGCCGTCGTGGTGGTCTGCCTCACGCACCGGGAGGTAGTCCACCACGTAGTCCGCCAGGTCGTCCTCTACGCGATCGGTGATGACGCGCACCAGGGCCGCTTCCTCACTCTCCCCTGCGGTGACCGTGTAATTGAAGAAGATGAGCTTGACGTCCTCCGGTGGCAGGGTCGTGACTAGCCGGCGACCCCGAAAACAGCCCTGCCGCATCGCCGTCTGGACGAGACGGCGCAATGCCTTGGGAGATGTGGCCAGGCCGTCTCGCCCGTCGGGATAGGGGAGCGAGGTGCGCGCGTGAATCTGCAATTCACGGTTGTGACGTGCTACCTGCACCATGTGCAGCGCATCCCGCGACAACACCACTCCGATCGGCCCGACCTCTCCTCGGGCCGTGAGCCCGCTCACACCGAAGCGTTCTGTGAGGTGTGCAATCATGATTAGGCAGTGCGCATTCCACCGAAGGGGGACGAGGTCCACTCACGGTGGTAGGTACTCGATAACTCATCGGTTGATCGCCGCGCCCAGGGAAGACGCACCGAAGGTTGTCACTCCGCGCTTACCACCAGCTGTGGGGTATACGTGCCACCGGCGTCGTCGAGGCTGCGGAAATGCACGTCTGCCGGCTGGTCGATAGACAGCAGCACGCCGAAGTTCTGCGCCGGAAAGTCGATCCATTCCTGCGCCAGTGGCGTGATGTCCAGCTCGTACCAGGTACCGGCCACTCCGACACCGACCACGCCGCTGGTCGCCACCGGTGCGAGATAGCTCGCTCCAGGGTTCATCCACGGTGAGCCGGAGCTGCGTTCGTTCCAGGAGACTTCGGTCTCGACCCAGTCTTCGGTCACCTTCCACGCGGAGAGGGTCGCGTCCGACGTGAGAATGTTGCTCTCGATGTAGACCCGGAGCACCGCGTTCTGCAGCACTGTGCCCGGCGGATAGCTGCTGGTATCGAACTGGATCAGGACACGCTTTCGCTTGCTGCCCTCCTGCAGTAGCTCCAGTCGATTGTTAGTGCCCTTCGTATCGTCGGGATGATCCTCAACCACAAAGGAGTCGGCGGTGGCCAGCAAGGTGGCCGACAGACACCCCATGAAGCCGTCTACCTGGACGTTGTCCAGGTAGACGGTGTCGGACCCGGCGATATCGTGGGTGATGAAGCGAACCACGGTATCCGAGGCGAGGTAGGCGGAGATGTCGTAGCAGGCGGACCGGTACGCCGCGTCGGTACCCGGACCCCAGAGGGTACCCAGCGAGGTCCAGCTGGTCCCGCCATCGGCGGAAACGCCCACGGTCAGTCCGGCGGGGGGATCACCCAATCCCGCCCGACGGTAGTCGAAGCTCAGGTAGGCGGCAGCTAATGAGGTGACGTCCACCTGTCGCGACGCACCGCGGTCCGCGTCATCCAGCCGGATCCGATAATTGCCGGGTTCCAGAAGGCCATCGTCCTCCGCCACCTGCACAGTCCCGACACACGACAGGGCATCGTCACCGATCTCCTGCCACGCCCACGCGCTCCAGTCGACTGAGCCGTCGCTCCCAGCGTAGTCGACCCCGGGATCACAGCTCTGGGTGGTCAGCGCATCGCGGTAGTAGAACAGTGGTTCGCCGCCGCCCGAACACTCCTGGCCGCATTCGCAGGTGTACACCAGGGTGAGCTTCGGCCGCAGGGCGGGATCGACGTGCTCGCGGCTGTAATAGTGCTTCTCGTCGTTGCCGCCACTCTCGGGAGACGCGAGGACGAGCCCGTAGTTGGGCAAGGTACCGTCAACCCAGTCCTGCGCCACGGCACTCAGCTCCATGCTCTTCCACCCGGGCGCCCCGGCGGTGAAGGTGGCCACGGCGTCCGGCAGATGGTCGCCGCCAGGGGTCCCCCACGACGTCACGCCGTCGTAGAGGTCCCAGGACGCGCCGGCGTTGGTGCCACCCGTGCCCTCCACCCAGTCCCGGGTGACAGGGAAGGCCTCCACAAGCTCGGTCTGGCTGCCACCGCTCTCGAACAGGTAGAGCTCCAGGGTGGCAGACTCGACCACCGCACCGGTGGGAATGGCCGCTAGATCGAACCGGAGGAGGGTGCGCATTGGCCGACCGCCACCGGTCTCGGAATCGGTCGCCAAGAACGTGTCGACGCCGAAGTTGTCGTTGACCTGGCTCCGCCGGAGATAGGTATCGCCCGACGGCGCCAGCACCATGGTGCTCGCCGCCTGCAGTGCCGCGACGTTTTCGCGAACCACCGTGCGACTGATGCCACTGGCAAGGGTGCCGCTGGCGCTGATGGTGACACGGATCGGCCCCGGCTGGTCGGAGACGACGACCTGCAGCCATGGACGCTGTGAGGCAGAGGTCCATTCCTTGCTCGCGTACTTGGAAGCGATGCCGCTGGAAGTGGCCACCAGCATCACCCCGTAGTTGGGGGCGGCACCGGTGACCCACGCCTGGGTCACGCCGGTGAGCGGCACTGCCACCCACCCGGGGCTGCCCGGCTGGGCCGCGATGCTCGCGAGCGCGGCGGGATCGTAGGCGGAACCCACGGTGTCCCAGGTAGCGGTGGCCTCTTCCCAGTTGGTGGTGACCCGGTGGACGTTGACCGGCCCCTGATCGTCGTTGATGGTGAAATAGAACCAGGCCGTGGCCGAGATCACCTGGACACCCGCAGGGAGGGTGGAGAGGTCGAAGCGATAGAGGGTGAGCATGTTGTCACCCGGGGCGTTCTTCACTTCCAGCTCCGGGTCCGCGCCATGGGGCGTCGCGGGGGAGAGTTCCTGCAACCAGGTGTCCTGGTCCGTACCCACGTCGTAGGTGTTAACCACCCCGCCAATCGTTTCGGGAGTGACGGTGGCGCTGTAGCTGTGGAGGCCGAACGGCGTGGCCGGAAGGTCGTTGAAGCCGCCGCAATTGCTGGCCTGCACCTGCCAGATGGCGTGTTGCAACCCCGCCTCCGCCACGTAGCGGACCTGGTCGCCTTCGGCAATGCCCGCGGCCCTGTTGGCGCCGAGGGCGCCCTGGCGACCAATAAGGAGGGCGACCACGGCCACCATCACCAGGGCCAGGACGACGGACAGGAGAACGAAGCCGCGTCGCTGGTACCCGCCGGTCGTGCCCAGAATCCGTTCTACGCAGCGACGCGGAGCTGCAACGACCCGCAGGAGAAGTCTGCTAGCCCGCGGTCGGCGCAACCAAGCTGCATACGGCTTGCCCATGACACGCGGCGCAGCCGACACCTGCCTCGCGCCTTGGCTTGCACGGGTCTTTGCGTTGGCCCAATCGCTCACAGGGCCCCTCCGACCCGTACCTGAGTGTGCAACGAGATGGTCTCGCCCGAGGGGCCGGAAAGCTCCAGGGTGAGATCGACCCGCTGGGCGCGGTCGCCCCCCTGCGGGATGCGCTCGACACGAAATTGGCTGACGTTGTCCGCAATCGTCGACTCGATGTAGTCCTGACCATCCATCCCCCCGCTGCTGTTCTCATCCCACGGCACGGGCATACGCTCCACGAGCGCCTCGCCCTGCAGATGGAAGACTACCGGGTCATACCAGTCCTCGTCCGCCTGCCCGTCCTCGTCATCATCGGCTGCGCTCCCCTCGTCGGCAGTGCCGTCGTAGTCGTCGTCCATGCCGCAGGACCCGGGGCAACCGTCGCCGTCGCGATCGTCGCCGGGATCCTCGTCCACGGTGCCGTCACCGTCGTCGTCGAGCCCGTTGATCGGGTCCTCCCCCTCGGCCAGGTCGCTGCTCTCGTCATCATCTCCGACGGGGGACAGACTCGGGTCCACGCCCCCATCGCCGTCATCGTCGATGTCGCGGATGCCGGGCGCGCCATCATTGGTGGCATCGGCAGGGAGGTCCTCATCGAGACGGCCGTCGCCGTCGTTGTCGGCGTCCGGGCTGCCGTCGGCATCGAGATCAACGTAGGCGGGCAGTCTCACCGCCAGCACACCACCGTTGGTGGAACTGTCGCGGATATTCTCGGTGACCCCCGCGGTGTCCGGATTGTCCCCCAGTGGCAATATCAGGCCCCGCGACAGCCCCACCGCACGCACCATGCGTTCCATCGCGAACGCCGCCTCCTCGGCGAGGTCGTTGTGCTCCCGCACCACATCGCCCGTCTGCAATGCCTGCCCCACCACCCCGCCGAGGGCGGCCATGAGGATGCCGGTGATGGCGACCGTGATCAGCGCCTCGATGAGGCTGAATCCGGCCTGCAACAGCCCCGCGAGGGTAGTTCTAAGCGACACTCTCTCGACGTGGCGGCAGGAAGACACGACTCCAGAACCGGGATCTATCGCTCCCCGGCGTCGCCACCCACACGGGTTATCTATATCTCTCCCAAACATCATGCGCCGTCGGTTCCTGCTGTCTTGGCGACATGGCGCCTTCGGATGCCTGCTGTTGGCGGCCTTCCGTCCCGGCGGACTGTTACCGGCTGGCAAGGGTGGCCACCGACAAGGCGGTGTCTGCGATCTCCACCCTCACCCACAGCAGGCCGTCGTCGGCACCGGTAAAGGGGTTATTGTCGCCGTCGGCGTTGTCGCCGTCGTAGCCCGCCACGTAGACCAGTCGCCGGTCGTCATCCCCGGCCGTGTCGGAATACGTGGTGGGGGTGGTGGCGCTCCCGGCCGCAGTGGCGGCCGCCTCCAAGGAAGCAAAGGGCTGGGCCAACACCTCCTCCATCTTAGCGGTGAGGTGGTAGTGGGCTGCCGTCAGCTCGGCTCGGATCTCGCTGCCCACGACCCCTCCCCGCAATGTCTCGAGCGCCGGGGCGAGACTGATGGCCAAGAGCACGGTCGCCACCAGAACCTCTATGTAGGAGAACCCACGCGCGCCAGGTCTGTGCGGGATAGGAAGGCTCATTCGACGGTCACGCGGCCGGTGACGGCAGCCACCCGTACCGTCCGTTGATGGACCCCGCGGCTAAGGATGATGGTGCCGCCGGTGAGCCGCCGTTGCACGCCGGCAACGTCCAAGACGGGATATCCTGTGGCGTCGAACCCCAGGTATTCCTGGGGCCCTACGCCGGCGTATGAGAAGTCCACCGCGTCCACCGCCACCCCCAAGGCCGGGGCATCCATCTGCAGGTGGTAGACCTTCTTGTCCACTGGATTGCGCACG
>JASFUG010000052.1:0-12314 GCA_050050395.1 Nitrospirota bacterium | reverse complement strand
CCGGAGCTGCACAACCCGCACTCCCGCGGCGAGGGCGTCCGCCACCGGCCCCAGCTCGGCATCCGCCCCCGCCGCCGTACCATCGGTGATCAGGTAGACCCTGGGGAGCGTGCGGTTGCGATCGGCGACAGGACGAGATGGCGGCGAAGGGCCGGACATCGCGGGTGGGGGAAATGAGGGGCTAGGGACGAGGGATCAGGGGCTAGGGATGGATGGCCGCTACGCGGCCAGACGATTCATCTGTGGGTGGCACCAGACAGCTTTTCATTCAACCCGAAGGGCTGCCCCCCAGCCGCTAGTCCCTGACCCCTAGCCCTCCTTGCTAACGAACCACCCCCTCCAGGGGCGAGCTGGCGGTGGCGTAGAGCTTGCGCGGGATACGCCCGGCGCGGTAGGCGAGGCGCCCGGCATCGACGGCGAGGCGCATGGCCCGGGCCATGGCGATGGGATCGCCGGCACCGGCGATCGCCGTATTCATCAACACGCCGTCGGCGCCCAGCTCCATCACCACGGTGGCGTCGGAAGCGGTACCCACCCCGGCGTCGACAATGATCGGTACGGTCGCCTGCTCCAGGATGATCTGCAGGTTGTACGGATTACACACGCCAAGCCCGGAGCCGATCGGCGCGGCGAGGGGCATCACCGCGGCGGCACCGGCATCGGCGAGCTTGCGCGCCATGATCGGATCGTCGTTGGTGTACGGCAGGCAGGTGAACCCTTCCTTCACCAGGATGCGCGTCGCCTCCAGGGTGGCCTCGGCATCGGGGAAAAGGGTCTTGTCGTCACCGATCACCTCGACTTTGATCAGGTCATTGATCCCGGCGGCGCGGGCCAAGCGCGCGGTGCGCACGCACTCATCGACGCTGTAACAGCCGGCGGTGTTGGGGAGAATCGTGGTCCGGGTGAGGTCGAGGACGTCGAGTAGGTTCTCCCGCGCCGGGTCGGTGATATTCACACGCCGTACCGCTACGGTGATCATCTCTGCACCCGAGGCGTCGAGGGCCGCACGGGTCTCGGCGAAGTCGCGATACTTACCGCTGCCGACGATCAGCCGGGAGTGAAACGTGTAGTTGCCGATGCGCAGGGTGTCGTCGCTCATGGGTCGGCCTTCGTTGAGAAATTGAGCAGTCGGCGACCAGCGCGGCATGCCGAGTACGCGCTGGTGATCAACCGCCTCCCACCAGGGTAACGATCTCGACCTGATCACCTGGCTGGAGCGATCGGGCGAGCGATTGGCCGCGCTCCAACAGGGTGCGGTTGTGCTCCACGACGACGCGCTCCGGATTGAGGTTCAGGGTGGCGAGCAACGCCTGGATGGTGATCCCCTCGTCACAGGTGTAAGGGTCGCCGTTGAGTCGAATCTCCATGGTGGTATCCAGGTATCGGTCTTCTTTTGTCACCCGACCTCCCCTCCGGGCAGGTGGGGCGCGAGGCACGCGGCCAGCTCGGCGCACGTCATTCCGCGGAAGAGCAAAACCTTATCACGGCTCGCCGCACCACGCTGCACCTCGATGGCCGAGCGTGGCACACCCACCAGGTCCGAGAACAGGGCGATACATGCGGCATTGGCCCGCCCCTCGAGCGGCGGTGCGGTGAGCTGCACCTTGAGTGCGGGACCATGAAGTCCGGCGAGCCGCGTCCGGCTGGCCCGCGGCTGCACCCGGACCGCGAGGTACGCGCCCGCGTCGCCGTCACGACACGGCACAAGCGTCACTGGAGCCGGTGGCCGAGATCGCGCAGGGTCTCCACCAGGAATAGGTCGAGAAACAGCAACGCGAGGAGTGCCGCCAGGGGCGTGAAGTCGATCCCGGTGGTGGCCAGCCACGGTGCGCGGGCGCGAATCCGGCTCAGGATCGGTTCCGTGATGGCGTGCAAGATCCGGACGATGGGATTGAACGGGTCGGGATTCACCCAGGAGATCACGGCCTGAAAGATCAGTACCAGGTAGAGAAGAAAGATGACCGCATGGAGGATTGAGGCGACGGCGGAGAGCAGGTTTCCGAGGATGAACATCGAGACCTCCGGCGGGACGTAGCGAAGTGGCGGGCTCGCTTATCGGCGCGGCGGGTCGCCGCCCAACTCGCGGGAGCGGATGGTGGCGGCCCGCACCGCCTCACCCAGGGCGGCGCGCACCCCGCCACCCTCCAGGGCGGCCAGGCCTGCGGCCGTGGTACCAGCGGGCGAGGTGACCTGCTGGCGCAATAATGCCGGGTGCGCTCCGGGCTGCAATGCGAGGGTGGCGGCGCCGCGCAGGGTCTGGGCAGCGAGTTCCAGGGCCAGCGGTGCCGGTAGCCCTTCCCTGATGCCGGCGTCGGCCAGGGCCTCGATCATCAGGAAGGCGTAGGCAGGGCCGCTGCCCGACAGACCGGTGACGGCGTCCATGGCAGGCTCGTCGACCTGCACCACTCGTCCGACGCTGGCAAGCAATGTCGTGACGTCCGCCACGTCGTGTGCAGTAACCCCCGCACCGACCGCGAACGCACTCATGGCCTCGCTCACCAGCGCGGGAGTGTTTGGCATGACCCGCACCACCCGTGGCGACCCGAGCCCCGCCTCAAGGCGTGCCAGAGGGACACCCGCGGCGATGCTGATCCAGAGAAGGTTCGCACCGCTTGCAGGGCGCAGCGCGTCGAGCAGCGCCATCATGTGCTGAGGCTTGACCGCCAGTACGACCACCTCGCTGCTTTCGAGGAGCGTGGCGACTTCGCCACAGGCCCGTGCGCCGTACTGATCAGCAACCTGTGCGGCGCGCTCGGCGCGCACGTCGTAGAGCGCGAGTGCATGTCCCTGCTGAGCCCCGGCAAGGCCACGCACCAGGGCCTCGCCCATGTTGCCCACGCCCACGACACCCACCTTCATCTCGGAACTCTCCTGCCGGGGGCGGTCCGACTGGCACGATCGTTGACACCTTCCAAGACCGTGTGACAACGTGCCCCGGTTGCGATTCGTCGGTACCGTGCCCCACCGCGGTGGGGATTTCAACGGCTGCGGCGGTTTGCTGCAGGCCGTCCGGCGCCGCGCCGCGGTTCTGCGAGCGCGGCCGCCAGCCACTTCATTTGGGATAGCTGTATGGCCATTGTCGTCGTCGTAGGCACCCAGTGGGGAGATGAGGGAAAGGGCAAGATCGTCGATCTCCTCACGGAGCATGCAGACATCGTCGCCCGCTACCAGGGCGGGCACAATGCCGGCCACACGGTGATCAACGACGCCGGCCAGTTCATCCTCCACCTCATCCCGTCGGGGGTCTTCTCACCCGACAAGGAGCTGGTGATCGGCAACGGCGCGGTGATCTCCCCCGCCGACCTGATCGACGAGATTCAGCGCCTGACCGAGCGCGGCTTGCGCCTGAAGAGCCGCCTGTACGTGAGCGACCGCGCCCACGTCATCATGCCGTGGCACGTCGTGATCGACCAAGGCAGTGAGCAACAGGCCCAGGAGGGAAAGATCGGCACCACCGGGCGCGGCATCGGTCCGACCTACAGCGCCAAGATGGCCCGCAGTGGCATCCGTATGGGCGATCTTTTCTGGCCGGAGGTCTTGACGGCCAAGGTCGAGAAGCTCCTTCAGGAGCTCAATCCGCTGATGGTGCAGCGTTACGCTACCCCCGCCCTGAAGGGGAAACAGATCTGCCGTGTCTATCAGGAGTACGGCGAACAGCTCCGCGAATACGTCACCGACACGGTGGCGGTCATCCAGAAGGCACAACGCGAAGGGCGCAACATCTTGGCGGAGGGGGCGCAGGGGACCCACCTGGATATCGACCACGGCACCTACCCGTTCGTCACCTCCTCGAGCTGCGCGGCGGGCGGCGCCTGTACCGGCCTCGGCCTCGGCCCCACGCAGATCGATGCGGTCGTCGGGATCACCAAGGCGTACACGACGCGCGTCGGAGAGGGACCGTTCCCTACCGAGCTTCATGGCGACGAGGGCGTGCGGCTGCAGCACGCCGGCGGCGAGGTCGGTGCAACCACAGGACGCACCCGGCGCTGTGGATGGTTCGATGCGGTGCTCGTTCGCCGCTCTGCGCAGCTCAACGGCCTCAGCTCCCTGGCCCTGACCAAGCTCGACGTCCTCGACGAATTCGAGACCATCAAGGTGTGCACCGGTTACCGCTATCAGGATCGTACCTTCGAGGAGTTCCCTTCACAGGAGGCCATCCTGCGCGAGTGTCAGCCGATCTATGAGGAATTGCCCGGTTGGCAGACCAGCACGCGCGGTATCACCGAATTCAAGAAGATGCCAGAACGCGCACGCGCTTACATCGCCGAGATCGAAAAACTGGTCGGAGTGAGCGCATCGATCATCGCCACCGGCCCGGAGCGCGCCTCAACCGTCGTCAAGGATCTTCCGTTCTGACAAACGGAGACCGTGGAGAGAATTGCAGGCCGGGGAGTCGGCCGATAAACTCGCGGTTCGTCTCGGGGGAGAGAGCCGTTAGCTCAGTTGGTAGAGCAGCTGCCTTTTAAGCAGCGGGTCGAAGGTTCAATCCCTTCACGGCTCACCAGACAGGCCGCGACGAGAAACCTATCACCCGTCCGGGAGCACCACGGTCCCCATCGTCTAGTCAGGCCTAGGACACCGCCCTTTCACGGCGGCGACAGGGGTTCAAATCCCCTTGGGGACGCCATCAAGTCCAATACGTCGCGACCACCTCAACTCACCGGCAGGTTGGTTACGGGCGAATAGCTCAGCTGGGAGAGCATCGGCCTTACAAGCCGAGGGTCACAGGTTCGAGCCCTGTTTCGCCCACCAACGGCTCCATTGCTGTTCACACGCGAGGTTCCACGCTAAGATTACGCCGACCGACCAAACCGGTACCTGAGGTCTTACCAGACCGTATTGACGGGAGTGCATTGGAGCGGTAGTTAAGTTGGTTATAACGCCGGCCTGTCACGCCGGAGGCCGCGGGTTCAAGTCCCGTCCGCTCCGCCATACGAAAAGGGGCGCTGCCGATCTTGGCAGCGCCCCTTTATGCTTTCGGCCAGTCTTCGCGGTTACTGATGGTAGATATCGGGAAGCGCCGCCGTGGTGTAGCTCGCACGATCGCCGACGAAGATCTCCGTGATGCTGCGAGTAATCACCGCCGTGCAGGTCGCGTCCCCGGCTGAAATCACGACCGCCTCGGCGGCATAACGGGGGAGCCCATCCACGCTGCCGGTCGCGTCCCCGTGGATCCAGAAACGATCGCCCGGCTGCACGGACTGGCTCTCACCGACGTCGAGAAAGATCACATCGCTTTCGCCCAATGCGAAACGATCGTCGAAGCTCGCGAGGACGGTGGCACGCAGATCGCGCGCTTCGGACTCCACCGGCTCGGTGACCGGCAAGGTCTCCTGCGCCGCCAGGATCGCATCACCCACCTGGATCGGCTCGTTGGCCCGCGTCACCCGGCCCGTCGCCGTGGCATCGCGCACATCGACGATCTCGACCTCACCCACCACCTTGACCATCCGCCCGACCACTCGCCTCGTGTGCGGGTGGTAGACCAGGCGGTCGCTGTTGACGATCCGAAAACGGTCGCCGACAACCACGCCATCGCGAGCACCTAGGCTGACATGCACCGCGGCGTCGGTGCCGAGCAGGTACCGCCCCGTGTGCCAGTTTCCCAGGATCGTACCGAGACCGACCTTCTCGCCTTCCGCCACGATCCAGCCCGTGCGGCCGACTACGCTGCTCGGTACCAGCACCTTCGGCGCCGGCTGCACGGTCGCCGCCTCGCCGGGCGCGGAAGGGGATCCGGCGGCCGCCATCGGCATTGGGGCCGCCGGCCCAGCGGGCCGCGGCGCCATGGTGGCGATCGGGGTCTTGCTATACCCCGGAAGATTGACGTGGTTGCCGGGATAGATCAGGTCGGGGTGGCTGATCTGCGGGTTGACCTGCCATATGTCCGGCCAGATGAAGGGATCGTGCAGGTAGCTGGCCGACAGATCCCACAGGGTGTCGCCCTTGACCACCGAGTGGTCCTTGTCGGGGTACAGGCCCTGTATCTGGTCGCCGTGCTGCCGCCGCTTCGCGATGTCGTCGGCCCCCACTGATCCCGCCCCGATAGCGAAAAACAGGCCACAGGCTATGGCAAAGGGAAGGCAGGGATGGTATGAAAACCGGGCCATGAGTCACCTCGTTACCTGGGAGGCCGGGAAGGGCCTCGGTGGTTGTTCGTTCGTGAGGGAAGTCATTTCAGTAGGATCGCTCGGCGGCCATGCCTTTGGGCTCCGACGCACTGTGGCGCGGCAAGACCCCTGGGGTCTTATCGGCAGTCTCTCCTGTGGATGAATGGTCCCGCCAGCCGTGTGCCCCATTGTGCACACGCCTAGGCCGGTACCAATACGTCTTTTTGTCCCCCCAATGATCGTGGAGTTAGCAGATGAGTGAGATCACCCTAACGGACGATAACTTTGACACCGAAGTCATTCAGTCCCAGACCCCCGTCCTGGTCGATTTTTGGGCTGAGTGGTGTGCACCCTGCCGAATGTTGGGACCGACGATCGAGGCGATCGCCAAAGAATACGACGGCCGCGTCAAGGTAGGTAAGCTGAACACCGACCATAACCGCGCCGTGGCGGCGAAGTTCGGCATCATGTCCATTCCAACGGTGATCTTCTTCAAAGATGGAAAGATTGCCAAGCAGACCGTAGGCGTGCAGCCCAAGACGACCTACGCCTCGATCCTCGACGAGCTCCTCACCTGACCCTGGCAGCTCCTACCGCGGCTCGCTCGCGGACCCGGACACGGCCCGCCCTCGTACACGAAGGCGGGCCGTGCTGCCTTTACCCGACGCCCGCAGCGCATAGGGCTACGTCGCATCCCATCAACCACCGTGGGCCTTCTGGTAAATGGTGATGCTCTTCAGCAGGTCGATCGCACGCTGTAGCTGGTAGTCGCGCCGCGCCCTATCGGTCTCGTCGCCGTCGGTCGTATCTGCCGGTTCCTCCTCCGGCGGCGCGGCCTCTCCGGAGGGAATATCCTCGTTGCGCAGGCGGTTCTTGAGATCTCGCTCTTTGATGTGAAAAGCGGCACCGACGTCGCGGTGGGCAACGATCAAATCCTGAGGCACCACGATGTCCGGGGTGATCCCGGTGTTCTGGATAGACGTGCCACGCGGCGTGTAGTACTTGGCGGTGGTGAGCCGCAGCCCGTATCCGTCGGACAAGGGGATGACCGTCTGGACCGAACCCTTGCCGAAGGTCTGAGTACCGAGGATCACCGCGCGATGGTGATCCTGAAGGGCGCCGGAGACGATCTCCGAGGCGGACGCCGAGCCGCCATTCACCAGCACGACGAGCGGGAAGGACTCGTCCAATCCGGCGTTCTGACTGTAGTACTCCTTCTTCTCACCTTCGCGATTCTGGATGTAGACCACGAGCTGCTCGGGTGGCAGGAAGGTATCGGTCACCTTCACCGCCATATCGAGGAGGCCGCCGGGGTTGTTGCGCAGATCGAGGAGAAACGAGGTCACTTCCTCCTTCTTCAGTGCGGCGATCGCCTCCTGTAGGTCGTGGTCGGTCTTTTCCTGAAACTGGGAGATGCGGAGATACCCCACGTCTTCCTCGAGCACCTCGTGGCGCACGCTCTTGATGGAGATGATGTCGCGGGTGATGGTGTAAGGCTTCGGTTCCTTGAGCCCGGGCCGAACGATGGTAATGGTCACCTTGGTGCCCTTGGGCCCACGCATGAGCTTGACCGCCTCCAACAGAGACATCCCCTTGGTGAACTGATCCTCGACCTTGAGGATGAAGTCCCCGGCCTGGATCCCGGCCTCATAGGCAGGGGTCCCTTCGATCGGCGCGATCACCGTGAGCTGCCCATCCTTAATACCGATCTGGATGCCGAGGCCACCAAACTCGCCGCTGGTGTCGACCTGCATCTCCTTGTACAGCTCCGGCGTCATGAAGGAGCTGTGGGGATCGAGCGCCTGGAGCATGCCGTTGATGGCACCAAAGATCAGGTCCTCCGACTTGGTCTCCTCTACGTAGCTGCGCTCGACTATCTCGAGCACCTCTGAAAACCGCTTCAGTGCTGCGTATGGTGGCTCGGCACCGCCCACCTCCGGCACGGTGGAGACCGCGCCACTGAGCATAAGCAGTGCGAGGACCAGGGCAACCGGCGTGAAGCGCCAGAGAAAAAATTTACGCATGATCATCTCCAGGCGCTTCATACGCCGTCGGGATTGAATACCGGTCACTCGGCAGCGGCGGCGGTCGTCCGACCCGCCAGGCCTTGTAACCAGTGGAGGGGGTTAATCGGCTTGCCATCCTTGCGCATTTCAAAGTAGAGCGAACCGGCCTCGTGACCCAGCTCGCCTCCAATCTCCGCCACCGCTTGGCCTTGTTGAAGGTGGTCGCCGACGCTGGCCAGGAGACCGGAGGCGTGACCGTAGAGGGAATAGTAACCGGAACCGTGGTCGATGATGATCAGCAACCCGTAGCCTTCGAACCAGTCGGCGAACAGTACCTCGCCTTCCCAGATCGCCTGAACCTTTTCGCCGGTATGGGCGCGAATACGGATCCCATTGTTCGACCCAGGGCTACCGTCCTCGCTGGGTGCGCCGAAGAACTCCACGACCTCCCCCTCGATCGGCCACGGCAACCGTCCCCGCTGATCACCGAAATGCAGGCGTGACAGCGCCGCCTGACGCTTGGCCGTTAAGCCGGAGACCATCGAGGTCAACCTCTCACGATCGACCGCCAGGGTCGTGAGCTGCGCATCGAGGGTCTTGCCGCGTTCCTCGGCGCGAGCCACGAGCGCCTGCTGCTCACGGCGCTTTACGGCCACGGCCTTGCGGGAGGCGGTCGCCGCCTGTTTCTCCACTGCTAGTTGGAGCTGACGTGCGTGCAGCTCGCGTTGCACCTCTGCCAGCCGCGCGCCCTCCCGCTGTAGATCATCGATCACCCGTCCCATAGCCGCAGCCATCGCCTCGTCGTAGCGCTGGCGGTAGATGAGATCGGCGGCGTCGGACGCGCCGAGCAGCATGGAGAGCCGACGGTTCCCACCGTCGCCGTACAACTGCCTCAGGCGCTCCGCCAATAGCCCGCGCTTGGCTGCCACGGAGTGGGAGGCATTGTCCCGCTCTTGTTGCAGGGCAGCCACATCGCCACTCAGCTTCGCGATCTCCCGGTCCAGCGACGCCACGGCGGCATTATGCTCCGAAAGCTCCCCGTCCAACCTCTTCAGCTCCGTTTCCAGCCGCGCCCGGGCCACATCGCTCTCTCGCCGCGCCACCTCCTGCTCACGAATACGCTCCTCGATGGTAGTGATGGTCTGACGTCCCGTGGCGAGCTCCTGGTCGAGCTTCTCCAGGGTCGCAGGAGCCGCGGCGGCAACCCCGCCGCAGACCAGGAATGGTAACAGTACCGTGCGGAGCACTGCTCACTCCCGGAGAAAGCGGCCCAGCGAGGTCCAACAGCCGACCAATCCGAGAAACACCCCGGCCGCGGCAAGGGCCGCGACGTGGCCGCGCGCCAGGAGTGGCAGCGAGAACTCCGACAGCAGGAACCCGCCATCCACCACGGGCGCCAGCAGGTAGCCGCCGAGGCCGTGCAGCGCCGTCAGGATCGCCGCTGCCAAGATCCCACCGAGGACGCCCGCCACCGCCCCCTCAAGGTAAAACGGTGCGCGGATGAAACCGTGGGTGGCGCCGATCAGGCGCATGATGGCGATCTCGTCACGCCGCGCATATACGGAGAGGCGCACGGAGTTGGACACGATGAACACCGTCGCCGCGAACATCAGCAGGCCGAGGCCCACGCCGACGATCCTCACCCACCGCGACAAGCCGAGTAGCCCCGCCATCCACTCCTTCCCGTAGCGCACCGAGTCGACACCGGCAAAGCCGGCGACCCTTTCCGCCAGTGTCTCCACCGCGGTGGCGCTATGCGCGTCCTCGGCGAGCTGTGCCTCCAGGCTGGCGGGCAGGGGGTTGGCACCGAGCAGATCGACGAGGCGCACGGCGTCGGGTTGCCGCTCCGCGAATCGCGCGAGGGCGGTGGCCTTGTCCGTGTACGTCACCTGGCCTACCTCCGGGCGGTCGCCGAGCCAGCGGCGCAATGCGTCCAGCTGCGGGGAGGATATCCCATCCTCGAGGAACACGACGATGCGCAGCTGGCTGTGAAAGGCGACTGCCGTGCTATCGATGCCGTGGTAGAGCGCTGTGAACAACCCGAACAGCACCAGCGCTACCGCGATGGTCAGGCTGGTCATGGTGGTAAGCAGGAGGTGCGTACGCAGTGAGCGCATCCCCTCACTGACCAGGTAACCAATCCGAGCGGTGATCTTCACGGCTGGCCCCCCCTCCAATCGCACCGCGACCGTCGACCCGAGGTGGCAGTTGCGGCGGGGCGGGCGGCACGGCAACGCGACACCACCGGGCGCGCGGGGACGACCCCGGGGAACAGGATCAACACGATATCTAGAGGCCGCTCACGCATATGCTGGTTGCAGCTCCGGTGGGCGGTCGCTCACCACCGAGCCGCTCACCAGGGTGAGCACCCGCTTGCGCAGCTCACGCACCGCGTCCATGTCGTGGGTAGCGAACAGGATGGTCGTGCCCGCCTCGTTGATCTGCTCGAACAGCGAGTGGATGTCGAGGGTGACGTCGGGATCGAGGTTGCCCGTCGGCTCGTCGGCCAGGAGCAGTGCCGGACCGTTGACCAGGGCGCGGGCAATGGCGACACGCTGCTGCTCGCCGCCGGAGAGCTCGCGCGGCCAGCTATTCTCTCGCCCGGGCAGACCGACCCGCTCCAGCACCTCGCCGATCTTGTGCCGCGCCGCCCGCCCGCCGATGCCCGCCACCTGCAGGGCGAAGGCGATGTTGCCCGCGACGGTGCGACTGGCTATGAGACGGCTGTCCTGAAAGATGATGCCGATGTTGCGTCGCAGGAAGGGCAGGGAGCGTTTGGTGAGCTGGGCCAGATCGCGACCCGCCACCCGGATCGTCCCGTGGTCCGGGCGCTCGGCCCCGAAGATCAGACGCAGGAGGGTCGACTTGCCCGCGCCCGAGCGGCCGATGAGAAACGAGAATTCGCCCGGCTCGATCTGGAAGCTGATATCGTCCAGGACGGCCCGTTCGTCGTCGTAGTGCTTGGTGACGTGGTCGAATTCGATCATGGGGTAACGATCAGGGGTTCTGGTTCGGCTGTGAGGAGGCGGGGATTCGAGGGATCGGCGAGCGCCGCGGGGCCGTCGGTCGCGACGGGTGGCGTTAGCCGTCCGAAGGCGGGAGAAGCTCCTGCAGTAGCTTGTTCACCAGGGTGGGATTCGCCTTGCCGCGGGTGGCCTGCATCACGCGGCCAACAAAGAAGCCGAACAGCTTGCTCTTACCGGCGGCGTATTGCTTTCGCTGTTCCGGGTGGGCGTCGATGATCTCCTCTATTACCGGCCGCAGGGCGGCGGCATCGGTCACCTGTACCAGCCCCTCTTCCTCGACGATGGCGTCGGCCGCCCTGCCCGTGGCCACCATCTTCTCGAACACCTTCTTGCCAATCTTGCCGGAAATCGTCTCGTTTTCGATGAGCCGAAGCAACGCCGCGAGCTGCTCGGCGGTCACTGGCGCCTCTTCGACACCCACGGCTAATTTGTTAAGCACCGCAAGCAACTCCGCCATGATCCAGTTGGCGGCCAGCTTGGCGCTGCTCACCCCCGAAGCGGCGGTCTCGAAGTAGTCGGCCAGGGCCTGGCTGGCTACCAGGATCTCCGCGTCGGCGGCGGTCAACCCGTACGCCGTCTGGAAACGCGCGGCCCGGTCCACCGGCAGCTCCGGGAGCTCGCGGCGCGCCGCCTCGATCCACTCGCGCGTGACGTGCAGGGGGACGAGGTCCGGATCCGGAAAGTAGCGGTAGTCATGGGCCTCCTCCTTGGAGCGCATGGAGACCGTCTTGCCCTCGGCCTCGTTCCACAGCCGGGTCTCCTGGACCACCGTCTCGCCACGCGCCACCAGCCGCGCCTGGCGCTGGGCCTCGTGCGAGATCGCACGGGCGACGTGGCGAAAGCTGTTCAGGTTCTTCACCTCGGCGCGGGTGCCCAGCTCCCGGCTGCCGGCCGGCCGGATGGAGACGTTGGCGTCGCAGCGGAAGCTCCCCTCCTCCATGTTGCCGTCGGAGATGTCAAGATAGCGCAGGATCGCACGAAGCTGCTTCAAGTAGGCGGCCGCCTCGTCGCCGGAGTGCAGGTCGGGCTCGCTGACGATCTCCAGAAGCGGTACGCCGGTGCGGTTCAGGTCGATATAGCTGTTTGGATCGCCGCCCTCGCCATGGATGTTTTTTCCGGCGTCCTCCTCCATGTGGATGCGCGTGAGACCGATCCGCCGATGCCCGCCGTCC
>JASFUG010000051.1:0-12363 GCA_050050395.1 Nitrospirota bacterium | reverse complement strand
ACCAGGCCGATCGCGACCGGCGAGTCGCCCGAGTGCTGGGCCATGTTCAGGGTGATCGGCCCCAGCACCGCCACCGCGGCGCCGTTGCTCATCGTGTTGGTCATCAACGTGGTGAGACCGGAGACCGCCGCCGCCAGGCCGAGACCGTGGCCCGCCCCGAGGGGCGCCAGGAGGTCGAGGCAGGTCTTCGCCACCCACTCCGCGGCGCCGCTGTCCTTCATCTGCACGCCCAGGGAGATCGCCGCACCGTACAGCAGCACCACGCCCCAGTTGACGTTGGTGGAGATGTCCTCCCACTTCACCAGCCCGAGGGAGAGGTAGAAGCACACCCCGATCAGCGCCACGGTCCCCATGCCGATCCTGCCCGAGATGGTAATCCAGCCCAGCAGGGTGATGGCGAAGAGGAAGATTGCGAGCCACGCCTGGCCGCTCATCGGCCCCTCCTCCTCCACCTGCGCGCGCAGGGACTTGAGGGCCGGCGTCAGGTCCCGGATCTCCGGGCGAAAGGTGAAGAGCAGGATGCCCACCAGGGCGGGGATCTGGATCAACACCATCGGGTAGCAGTAGATCATCCAGTCGAGGTAACCGATCTTGGCGATCCCGAACTCGCTCCAGTACCCCATCATGATCGCGTTGCGCGCGCCGCCCGATGGCGTGCCGATGCCGGCGATGGAGCAACCATAGGCGATGGAGAACATCAGCAGGGCGGCGAGCCCCGGGATGTTCTCGCGCGGCTTGTCCGCGGTCAGGCGCACCAGGGTGATCCCCACCGGCAGCATCATCGCGGCCACCGTGTGCTCGCCGATGAAGCTGGCGATCAACGCCGACACCGTCACCACCCCGAAGACGATTCGGCTGATCTTGGGGCCGGTTAGATTGAGGATGAACAGGGCGATGCGGCGATCCAGGTTCTGCTTCACGATCGCCACCGCCAGCATCAACGACCCCATGATGAAGAACACCGAGTCGCTCATGAATGAACGGGCCACTTCCTTGGAGGGGATCCCCAGCAACAGGACCTGAAACACGGCGATCATCAGCGCCACCGTCGGCAGCGGCACCGCCTCGGTGATGAAGAAGATGGTCGCCACCACCGTGATGGTGAGCACCGCCATCCCCTGATCCGAGAGGCCCGGCGGCGTTGGCAACGCCAGCAGGATCCCGCCAACGAGGAAGCCGACGAACAGCCACCTTCGCTCCACCACCAGGCGGGTGATCTCCCGCGGACCGAGCCGGACGCCGCCGCGCCGCTTCGTGGAGGCAGCTGCGCGCGGGGCAGCGTCCTCCGCTATGGCATTGGCACTACGATCGTCCACGAAGGTCTCCTCCCCGCCCGGTCCGGCGTCCGAGCGGTTGCCCGGTGCGCGACCGGCAACGCTACCGCAGCGGGCCGTCAAAAAAAAGATCGGCCGGGCGACGGCCGGAAGGGATGCGCGCCGAGCCGCTGGCCTCTCGGATTCGGCGGTCGGCTACACCACCGGCGGCGGCAAGGTGGTGCACTCCTGGAAGATCCGGCGGGTGCAACGCTTGCACACCTCAGGGTCCAGGCGTTGGAAGATCTTCTCGATGGCCTCGGTCTTGTGGTCAAACATGTTTTGCCGGCCAATCTCGTCGAGATATCCACCCTTGCCGAGGGGTTGGCACACGCCTTCCTTCACCCGCAGGAGATAGAGATTGCCACCCCTCTGGCGCCGGGTCTTCGCCTCCTGCGCCAGATACTCCGCACCGGCGACGTCGACGAAGTTCATGCCGTCGGAGACGATCGCCATGTGTACCTGCTCCGGGGTCTCCTGATCCATCTTGGCGATCTCGGTGCGTACGTGGTCAACCGCCCCGAAGAACAACGAGCCGTCGATACGAACGAGGCGAAACTGCGGGCATTCGGGGAGTGTGAGATCGGAGTTGGTGACGAACCTGCGTTTTTCCTCCTGCGGGTCCGGCACCCGGCGCAACACCTGGGCGTGGGAGGTCTTGTTCAGGTAGAGGGCGAGGGAGAGGATCACCCCGAGAAAGATCGCGTCCTCCAGCTTCAGCACCAGGGTGGCGGCCAAGGTCACCAGCATGGCGGCCGTGCCGGACTTGTTGACCTTGATCACCTTGCCCATGTGGTGGAAGTCGATCAGCCCCCACGCCACCAGGAACAGGACGCCGGCCATGGCGGCGTTGGGCAGGTAATGGGCGAGGGGTGCCACCAGCACCACGATGAACATGAGGAGCAGGCCGGCGAAAGCGGCGGCGATGGGGGTCCTGGCCCCGGCCTCGTAGTTGAGACCGCTGCGGTTGAAGGAGCCGGTGGCTACGTAACCGGAGAAGAACGCGCCGGCGAGGTTGGACAGCCCCTGGCCGATGAATTCCTGATTACCGTCGATGTGCTGGCCCGCGCGGACCGCCAGGGCCCGGCCGATGGAAACGGCCTCGGTGAGGGCGAACAGGGTCACAGCGATCGCACCCGGCGCCAGCTCCTCGATCGCCTTGAGGGAGAAGTCGGGATGGGAGAGGGGGGGGAACGTGGCCGGCAGGGCACCGATGGTCTTGATCCCCGTGTACTCCTGGCCGAGGAAATAGTTCAGCAGCACGGAGACGCCGCTTCCCAGGAGCATCGCCGTGATCATGTACGGGATCTTCGGGAACAGCTTCCTGCTGAGGATGCCACTGACCAGGGTGACCATCGCCACCAGGGTGACCCACCAGTTGATCCCGCTGAGATGGGTGAAGAAGTAGAACAACATATCGCTGAAGTGGCCGCGGGGGATGGGCAGGCCGACGAAGTTCTTGAGCTGGTTGACTGCGATCAGGAGCGCCGCACCGGCGGTGAAGCCGAGAACCACCTGGTGAGAGATGAAGTTCACCAGGGTGCCCAGGCGTGCCACCCCCATGGTCAGCTCGATCGCTCCGACCATGAAGGTGAGGGTCAGGGCAAGCTGCACATAGTGCTGCGTCCCGGGTTCTGCAAAAGCCGACAGGGTAGAGAGCAGCACCAGAGAGGCGGCGGTGGTGGGGCCAGACACGAGGTGCCATGACGAGCCGAAGAAGGCGGCGATCACCGCCGGCACCATCCCTGCGTAGAGGCCGTACTGAAGGGGCATGCCCGCGATCGCGGCAAACGCAACACCCTGGGGGAGAACCACGATGGCACCGGTGAGACCGGCAAGGAAGTCGGCGCGCAGGGACTCGGGCGTGACACGCTCCCACCACAGGAGGAAGGGCAGGAAACGGGTCAGCCACGGCGGGATACGTGACCGCGAGGCACCAGACGCGACGGTTACGCTCATGCGGGACTCCGGAGGGAAAACAGGTGAGGGGCGGCAGATGCTGCACGATGAGCACACCCGCAGGCATGCCCCGGCGCCAGCCGCCTCCACCCGATGGCATGGCTGCCACCGCCCTCCTCTAGCCGCAGAGACCTGCGGTCCTGGCGGTCGCCGCGGAGCGAATCCACGGCCGACCAGACGAATGACGCGCCCGGCAGGGTACAGCAAGCGTGGCGGAGAGGAAAGCTGCCCACGTGCGCGGCGCCGACGCGGCCCACAGCGATCCCGAGCGGTGCGTTCGCCACGCGCTTTGTCGACTCGATCACGATACGACGGATGGGTGGCCGCGATCGACGGCCCACCCCTGCGTTACCAAAAAAACAACAGATACGATCCCAACAACCCGAGCGTCCACAACACCATGCGGTTGGTAGCGACGGTGCGCGCCAGGATTCCGGCCGGCCCGTGGTGCACGGAGAGCATGCCGGAGAGCCGGTTGGCGAGGCGCTGCATCGCCGCGTCTCCGCCGGTACGAAGGCTATTCAATGCCGCGCCTACCGGGCGCAGCAGGCGCGGTGCGAGGCGCCGGTAGAACCACTCGGCGTCGATGTTGACCGAGCGCAGCTCCGGTGGATAGAGGCCCTGGAGCTGGAGCCAGACGAAGGCCAGCGCGGAGAAGAACAGCAACTGGGTCTGGGTCAGGACGTGGGTGGCGTCGTAGGGCGAGTAACCGAGGGCGTTGGGCAACAGGCTGTAGAGCGGCCACGGGTAGCTACCGATCGCTACGCACAGCACCGCGGCGATGGTCATGGCTGCGAGCATGTTCTTCGGCGGATCGCTGACGCGGATCCCGGAGTCGTGGGCGAAGAAGGCGAAGTACGGGATCTTGATCCCGGCGTGGTGGAAGACGCCGGCCGAGGCGAACAGCAGCAGGAGCCAGCACCCGTGGTAGCCCTCCTCCAGGGCCGCGGCCATGACCATCGACTTGCTGACGAAGCCGCTGAACAGGGGGAATGCCGAGATCGACGCGGCCCCCACGATGCACAGGATGGTGGTCTTGGGCATGGTCTTGTGCAGCCCGCCCAGCGCAGAGCCCTTCATCGTCCCGGTCATGTGCAGCACCGCCCCCATGGACATGAACAGCAGCCCCTTGAAGATCACGTCCACGAAGGCGTGCGCCACCGCGCCGTTCACCGACAGCGCCGTGCCGATACCGACACCGCACACCATGAAGCCGAGCTGGTTGACCATGCTGTAGGCCAACACGCGTCGCAGGTCGTTCTCGATCACCGCGTAGAAGATCGGGAAGCAGGTCATGATCGTGCCGACGTAGACCAGCAACTCGGTCCCGGGATAGCCACGCGCCAAGGCGTAGATGGCGGTCTTGGTCGTGAACGCACTGAGAAAGACCGTGCCGGTGGGCGTCGCCTCGGGGTAGGCGTCGGTGAGCCAGTTGTGCAGCAGCGGGAAGGCGGCCTTGATCCCGAAGGAGAGCAGGATCAGCCACGAGGACACGCCTCCCAGACCGATGTACTCGAAGGCGAGGCTGCCCGTCTCCCGCAGGTGCAACAGCGCACCGGCGAGCAGCAGCACCCCGGACACCACCTGGATGATGAGATAGCGCTGACCGGTGCTCGTGGACCTCGCCGTGCCACGGGCCCAGATCAGGAAGGTCGACGAGACCGCCATCCCTTCCCAGAAAATGAACAGGGTGATGAGGTCTCCCGCGAACACCGCTCCCAAGGCGCTGCCGGCGTACAGCAGCCCCGCCACGTGTTGCGTGGTGTCCCGCACGTGCAGCGCGAAAAGAATGGATAGAAAGCTTGCGATGTGGAACAGGTAGCCAAACAACAGGCTGAGCTTGTCGACCCGGAACAAGGTCAGCTGGTAGTCGACGATGGACAGGGTCGAGTAGACGCCTTGATCCACACCCAGCAGGCGGAGCCCCCCTAGCACCGGGATCAGCAGCATGAATGCCGCGCGCACCCGGCCACGCGCCAACGGCACCAGCGCGGCGGCAAGGAAGAAGAGCACGAAGGGAGGGGTATTACTCACCATCGTAATAGTCCTCGTCGCGCATCAGCACCTTGCGCATCTGGGTCGCGGTCAGCACCAGGGAGACACACGCCACGAAGCCGTAGATCGCGTAGAACCCCCACACGTGCTCAACGCGGAGGACTGTGTGCCGGTGGATCACGAAGTCGAGCACGACCAGAGTCGTGCAGATGGCGTAAAGGCCGCGCAGCAGCTTCTTGACGTTGGCCGGCTTGTCGAACCAGCTCCTTCCTTGTTCGTCCATGTCCGTCCTACCCGGCAGCGCCGGTCACGATCATGCGCATGAGGTGGTAAGGTCCCTGGGGAAACAGGAACAGTACGACGCACCCCAGGGCGGTGATTCCCAAGGCGATCAACATCGGCATGGGGGCCTCGTGGATCTCGGTCGCCGCCCCGTCGGGTACGGCGCCGAAGAAACCGCGGATCGGGATGGGCAGCAGGTACGCCACGTTGAGCAACGAGCTGATCATCAGCGCCGCCAACAACGCCAGATGGCCACTGTCCACCGTGCCCAGGGCGAGGAACCATTTGCTCCACATGCCGCCCATGGGAGGCAACCCGATGATCGACAGGCTGCCGATCAGGAAGGCACCCATCGTCACCGGCATCACCCGCCCCAGGCCGCGCATGTCGCTGATCTCGGTCTTGTGTGCCGCCACGTAGATCGCACCCGCGCAGAAGAACAGGGTGATCTTGCCAAAGGCGTGCATGGCGATGTGCATGCCGCTACCGATCACGCCCATGGCGTTGGCGAGCATCGCCCCGAGAACCACATAGGAGAGCTGACTGATGGTCGAGTAAGCGAGCCGCGCCTTGAGATTGTCCCGGGTCATGGCGACCAGCGACGCGGCCAGCAGGGTGAAGGCGGCCAGCCACATGAACGCCTCGCTGGCGCCGGTGCGGTGCAACGTGTCGATGCCGAAGATGTAGATCGCCACCTTGAGCACCGTGAACACGCCCGCCTTGACCACCGCCACCGCGTGCAACAACGCGGAGACCGGCGTCGGTGCGACCATCGCCGCGGGAAGCCAGCGATGGAATGGCATGAGTGCCGCCTTGCCGATGCCGAACATGTACAATGCCAGCAAGACGACCAGCGTACCGTGCGACGCCTTGCCGCGCAGGATGCCACCGGGCACGAAATCGAGGGTCCCGGCCAGCAGGTAGGTCCAGATGATGGCGAACAGCAGGAAGCCGATCGAGGTGGTCAGAAGCAGGCCGAGGTAGGTGCGTCCGCCGCGTCGCGCCTCGTCCGTGCCCTTGTGCGTCACCAGGGGAAAGGTGGAGAGGGTCAGCACCTCGTAGAACACGAACAGCGTCAGCATGTTCCCCGAGAAGGCCACACCGACGGCGGCAGCGATGGAGATCGCGAAGCACGCGTAGAAGCGGGTCTGGTGGTCCTCCCCGTTGCCGCGCATGTAACCGATCGAGTACACGGTCGTCGCGATCCACAGCCCGGAGGCCACGGTTGCGAACAGCAGGCCGAGCGGCTCCACCGCCAGCTTCAGGTCGAGCCCGGCTATCGGCCGCGCCAGGATGACCGTCGGATGATCGCCGGCCAGCACAGGCGGGTAGAGCGATGCCACCAGGCCGAACAAGGCGATGCCGGTAATGATGCTGACGGCCT
The DNA here is from genome assembly GCA_050050395.1 of Nitrospirota bacterium. GTDB lineage: Bacteria > CG2-30-53-67 > CG2-30-53-67 > CG2-30-70-394 > CG2-30-70-394 > DASWHD01. The sequence continues at coordinate 5,430 of JASFUG010000051.1, read as the reverse complement.
CGCGAAGATTCGGCCGCGAGCCGGTGGCGGACACCAGCGCCGCCCCAGCCAGCGGCACGACGAGGGCAAGCAGCGGGGTCACGCTCGGGGTCACGGTCCGCCTCCGAGCAACATGTTGGCCGCGCGGCTGGCGATGCCCGCGGTGATCGTCGTCTCCACCCCGAAGTAGTAGTTCGCCGCAACAAGCACCCACGTAGGGATCAGGATCGATAGAGGCGCCTCGGAGACGTCCACCGCCGCGTCAGGCACACGGAACCACGCCGCCTCCACCACCCGCCAGATGTAGACGACTGCGATCAGGGAAGAGATCACCAGCAATCCCGCAACTGCCCACCACCCCTTCTCCAGCACGGCGAGCACCAAGTACCACTTGCTGATGAACCCCGCGGTCAGCGGCACGCCGATCAAGCTCAGACCGGCCGCCGCGAACGCCCCGACCGTCCAGGGCATCTTGCGGCCAACACCCGCCATCGCGGTGAGACTCACGGATCCCGTGCGATAGACGACGCCGGCGAGCGCGAGGAACAAGGCGCCCTTCATCAGGGCGTGGTTGAAGAGGTGCATGATGCCCGCGGTCAGACCAGTGGCCGAGCCCAAGCCGATCCCCAGGGTGATGTAACCGATCTGCGCAAGGCTCGAGTACGCCAGCATGCGCTTCACGTCTTCCTGGAATACCGCGACGATCGAGGCCGTCAGCGCGGCGATCAGCGACAACGGCAACAAAAGGTGCTGGAGTTTGAACAGGTTGAAGGTGAGGTCGAAGCCGAAGACATTGAAAAGGAACCGCACCATCACATAGAGCGATACCTTGGTTGCGGTCGCGGCCAGGAACGCGGTCGCTATCGACGGTGCATACGCGTAAGCGTTGGGCAGCCAGTAGTGCAGCGGGAAGAGAGCCACCTTGAGGCTGACCCCGACCACGAAGAAGGCAAAGGCCGTATGGATCAGGCTGAGCTTCGCGAGCGATGGAACTCGCTGCGCCAGATCGGCCATGTTCAGGGTGCCGGTGGCCATGTACATGAGACCGATGCTGATGAGAATGAACGTGGCACCGACAGTGCCCATCACCAGGTAGCGAAAACTCGCCGTGAGCGCGCGTGCATCCCGCCCCATTGCGATCAACGCGTAGGCCGAAATAGACGAGATCTCCAGGAACACGAAGACGTTGAATGCATCCCCGGTGATGGTGATGCCCAGCAGGGCGGCAAGGCACAGCAGGTAAGCGGTGTAGTAGAGCGAGGTCTTGTCTTCGGGAACCTCGCGCGCGATGCTCTGTGGAGCCGCGGTAATCACCACCGCCGACACCCCGCTGACCAGCACCAGCACCAGGGCATTGAGCAGGTCGATCCGCAGCTCGATACCCCAGGGCGGGGGCCAGCCGCCAACGGCGTAGGAGATCACGCCCGTATGCGATACCTGGGTCAGCAACAAGGCGGCCACGCCAAACGTCAGCCAGCTTGCGATCAGGCTCAGCCCCCACGCGATATTGGCGCGCCGCAACAGGGCGCACACCGGGGCCGACGCCAGCGGTACGACGACCTGGAGCGCAGGAAGCTGGTTTACGGTGGCGTGGGCGGTGCTCACCGGGTCGCCTCCTGCCGCTCGATCTCGTCCTCTTCAATCGTGCCGTATGCGCCGCGGATCCGTACCACGAGTGCGAGCGCCACCGCCGTCGTGGCGACGCTCACCACGATCGCGGTGAGCATCAGCACATGGGGCAGAGGATTGCTGTACGTGGTGATGCCCTCTGCGAGAATCGGTGCCGTACCGCCTTTCACCTTGCCCATCGAGATGAACAGGACGATCACCGACGTCTGGAAGATGTTGATCCCCACCACCTTCTTCACGAGGTTGGTGCTGGCGACGACCATATACAGACCGGCCATCATCAGCACGAAGACCACCCAGTAATTGAACAAGCCGGTCACGCCCTCCCCCTCCCGGCAAAGGCGTAGAAGATGGTGATCATCACCGAAGCCACGGCGATGCCCACGCCGAGCTCGACGGCGAGGATCCCGTAGTGCTGACCGTGCGAGCCGTGCGCGAGTGCCCCGTAGTCGAGAAACGGCGCGCCGAGGAGCAGCGCCACGATCCCGGTGCCGATGTAGAGCATCCAGCCGATGGCGATGAGCTTCCGGACGACGCGCGGCGGCACATACCGTTGCGCCTTGTCGATGCCGTGGATGAGGGCGTAGATGATCACCCCCACCGCGAAGATGACCCCCGCCTGAAAGCCACCGCCGGGGCCGTAGTCGCCGTGCCATTGAACGTACAAGGCGAAGAGCAGGATCGGCGCGATCATCAGATCCGACACCTCGCGCAGGATCGGGTTCTCGCGCAGGGGCGACAGGCGGTGCCGAAGGATCGTGTTCCCCTTGGCACCCGCGACCACGGATGGACTTGCGGAGGGGACTTGCTGACCTGCCCGCGGCTTTCGGGCGGTGCCGAGCAACAGCAGCACCCCTATCGCGGCAGTGAACACCACGCCCGTCTCGCCCAGGGTATCGTAGCCTCGATAGCTGGCCAGCACCGACGTGACGATGTTGGGCGGCCCAACTTCCGCCGCGGAATCCTGGATATAGCGGGGTACGACGTGGTGATGAATCGGTGCAGCGGGGTCGGCATAACGGGGCATGTCCCTGGTGGAGTAGACCAACAACGCGCCCGCGACACACACCACCGCTAGCGCGAGTGGGCTCACACGCTGTGGCTTCTGCTCATGACCGACGAGCGCGAGTGTGCTGAGAAACAGAACCGTGGTCAGCCCTGCCCCCACCGACGCCTCGGTGAACGCCACGTCAACCGCATCCTCCACCACGAAGAAGCTTGCGGAGAGCAGACTGTAGATACCGGTCACCATGACCATACCGAACAGCGCCCGCAGGCGAATGAGAGCGACGGCGGTGATGACCAGCAGGATCAGCAAGAAGATGTCGATTACGAGATCGATGACGCACCTTCCTTGGTCTGCGACTGCGGCTCGTCACTCAACAGGGGTTCATGCCCACTCAACAATGCGGCGTGTGCCAGGGCGTGGATCGACGCAGGCCCGGTGGCGAACACGAAGATGAAGATCATCAGTAGCTTGGCGGCGACCAACCAGTGCTCCACCTGCAGCAACATGCCGAGCACCATGAGACCGAGGCCAAGGCTGTCCATCACGCCACCCGCGTGCGAACGGGAGTAGAAGTCCGGCATACGCAAGAGACCCAAGCCGGCGGTGATACAGAAGAACGCGCCACCCAAAAGGCAGATCCAGCTCAGGAGGTCGAGCACGAGGCTCATGATCGGCCCGCCTCCTCTCCCTCCGGATCCGCCCGTCGATGCTCCAACTCTTTGTGAAACCGCAATACGGCAAGCATGCCGATGAAATTGATCAGGGCGTAGACCAAACCGATGTCGAGGAACTCCGGACGATCCGTCAGAAACCCGTGTACGGCGATCAACAACACCGTCGCGGTACCGAAGCTGTTGGCCGCGAGGATGCGGTCGTAGATCGACGGTCCGAGCAGGGCACGAGCGATCGCCATCAGCATGGTCACGAGGAGCGCCACCGTGGCCATCGCGAACATTAAATGATCGCTGTTCACGTCGCCTTGTGCTCCAACGAAGCGACGCGACGGTCCATCTCCGAGTCCTCGAACCCCGCAGCGAGCTCCCGCGCCAACGCGTGCACCAAGATCTCCCGATCATTTGCGTCGATGCTGAGCGTTCCCGGTGTGAGGGTGATCGAGTTGGCGTGGATCACCAATCCGAGCGGCGTCTTCTGCGAAGCCCCGACAAGTACCATCCGTGGGGAGATGGGGAGCTTCGGGTGCCAGATGCGCCGCGCCACATCGAGGTTCGAGAGCACGATCTCTTTGAGCAACCACGGGACATAGGTGGGTAGACGCAAGAAGATCCAGAACGGCTTCTCGCTCGGGTCGAGCACGTTGAGTCGTACCACCATCGCCGCCACCAGCACACACGAGACGACGCCGAAGAACAGCATCAGCGGTTCGAAGTGGCCGGACAGCAACAGCCACAGAGCGGCGCACGCAAGAAAGCTACCCAGTACCCTGTTCAACTCCGCACCGACTCCTCCCAACGGTCGCTACCGGATCGCAGGCGCCAGCCGAGACAGGATCGCCCCGCCCATCCTCACCGAGGGGGCGGGATCTAACCACACCCGGCGCCCCAAGCCAACTGGTGCCCGGCCGCAAACTCACCAATCTTGGTAAGGCTTGAAGGTCTCCCTTCTCGCTCCGAGCGCGCACGGCGGCAATGCCCGCGCGCGGCCCGCCTGCTTTCCAGCTGGGTACCTGGCCGCCGCCAGAGCACGGGCAGGGGGAGGCCGATCAACCAGGGCGAGCGGCCCTTCGCCTCACGGACGGATCACGCGATCGATCTCGATGTTCAGCTTCTTGATCCGATGCCACAGGCTGCGCTCGCTGATGCCGAGCCGACGTGCCGCCTGCACCTGCACCCCTTCAGTGGCGACCAGGGCGTTGATAATCGCCTGGCGCTCGTTGTCTTGCAGCCATGCGTCGAGATCGGTATCACCGCGGCCGGTCGACGAAAGCGAAGGTGCATTACCCTGCCTGACCCTGGCGGGTAGGTCGTCGACCGTGATCGTGCGGCCCTGACACGAAAGCAAGGAACGCTCGACCGCATTGCGCAGCTCACGCACATTGCCAGGCCACAGGTAGCCGTTCAACGCCGCCATCGCCTCGTCGGTGAAGTCGGCCACCGGCTTGCCGATCTCGGCTCCCAGATCACGCATGAAGGTTCGCGCGAGCAGCGGAATGTCCTCTTGCCGGTTGCGCAGGGGCGGGACGTTGACCCGATAGACATCGAGGCGATAGAGAAGATCCTCGCGGAACGCGCCTTCCGCCACCAACCCCCATAGGTCGCGATGGGTGGCGGCCATGAATCGCACGTCGGCGTGCCGCACCTTGTCGCTGCCGACCGGTGAGAACTCGCGCTCCTGGAGCACCCGCAGCAGCTTGCCTTGCAAGGCCAGGTCGAGGTCACCGATCTCGTCCAGAAACAAGCTCCCTCCCTTGGCCTGTTCGAGTCGACCCATGCGGTTCTGCGTGGCGCCGGTAAAGGCACCCTTGACGTAGCCAAACAGCTCGCTCTCCATCAGCTCCTGGGGGATAGCTACACAGTTCAGGGTGACCATCGGCCACTGCGCACGCGGCCCAAGCTCGTGGATGGTACGGGCCACCAACTCCTTGCCGGTGCCGCTCTCGCCGGTGATGAGCAGGTTGGTCTTGTACGGTGCGATGCGGGTGATCTCTTCGCGCAGGGCCTGCATCGCAGGGCTATCACCAAGCAGGCGCTTGTGAGGCACGGCGTTGGCCACCACGGCGTGGAGCTGCTCATTTTCGCTCAGGACATCACGCAGCTTGAGGGCGTTGTGTACGACGATCTGGAGCTCTTCCGGTT
>JASFUG010000050.1:0-12445 GCA_050050395.1 Nitrospirota bacterium | reverse complement strand
AACGGGGGCGAATCGGCGGCGACTGCCTCAACGTCGGCTGCGTGCCGTCCAAGGCGTGGGTCCGCGCGGCCCGTGCGGCGGCGGAGGTGCGCGACGCCGCGGAGCTCGGGGTGGTGGTCCCGGACGGTGTCCGCGTCGACTTCGGTGCGGTGATGGAGCGGATGCGGCGCGTGCGCGCCACGATCAGCCACCACGACTCCGCGGCGCGCTTTCAGGACCTCGGGGTCGATGTCTTCCTCGGTGACGCGCGATTCACCGGCCCGGCGACGGTCAGCGTGGACGGCAACGAGCTGCGCTTTGCGCGCGCCTGCATCGCCACCGGCAGTCGGTCGGCGACCGTGCCGATCCCCGGTCTGGCAGAGGCTGGCTACCTCACTAACGAGACGGTGTTTTCGGTCAGCGAGCTGCCACGCCGCCTGGCGGTGATCGGCGCCGGGCCGATCGGCTGCGAGCTGGCCCAGGCCTTCGCGCGGTTCGGCGCGGCGGTCACAGTGGTGGAGGTGGCGCCGCGCATCCTGATCCGCGAAGAAGAGAGGGCGACGGCGATCGTCGAGCAGGCGCTCGTGGCGGATGGCGTGCGCCTGATGACCGGCGCGACGATCGAGGGGATCTCCACGACCACCGGCGGTAAGCGGATCCGCGTCGCCGCCGGTGATGTCAGGGAGGTCGAGGTCGACGAGATCTTGGTGGGAGTCGGCCGGGCGCCGAACGTCGACGGTCTCGGCCTGGAGACCGCCGGGGTAGAATACGATCGCACAGCGGGGGTGCGGGTCGACGACGGCCTGCGTACCAGCAACCCCCGCATCTACGCCGCCGGGGACGTCTGCTCGGCCTTCAAGTTCACCCACACCGCCGATGCCCAGGCGCGTATCGTCGTCCGCAACGCCCTGTTCAGAGGACGCGCCAGGAACAGCCGCCTGACCATCCCATGGGCGACCTATACCGATCCGGAGATCGCCCATGTCGGTATCGACGGCCGGGATGCGGAGGCGCGCGGCATCAAGGTGCGCGCTTTCACCCAGGAGATGGCCGGCGTCGACCGGGCGATCCTCGACGGCGAGACCGCCGGCTTCGCGACGGTGTGGGCGGAGGCGACGGGCGATCGGATCGTCGGGGCCACGGTGGTCGCGCGGCACGCCGGCGAGCTGATCAACGAGATCGGTGTGGCCATGACCGGCGGCGTCGGACTCGCTACCCTGGCGAGGACCATCCATCCCTACCCGACCCAGGCGGAGGTGTGGAAGAAGATCGCCGACGCCTACAACCGCACCCGTCTCACCCCGCCGGTGCAGCGCCTGATGCACCGGTGGTTCGCCTGGACGCGGTGAATGGAACCACCGCAACGCAAAGACGCGAGGGCGGAAAGACGCAAAGGGAAGCCACGGATGAACGCAGATAGACACGGATGGTTACGGATGGCGCTCCGCGGCTTGCCGCCCGATCTGTGTTCATCTCTGATCACCGGTGGTTCCAGACCTCGGGTTCCGATTCGCGGCCAATTGCGTCCATACGCCGCGCTCCTTCTTGGGGTTTGCCTGGCGCTGTTGTCGGCTGCGCCCGTGACTGCGGCGGAGTGTCAGGGCGAGCCGGCGGTACCGGCGGAGTATGCCGGTATCCACGCGCCGTTCGACGGGCTGCTGCGCGCATACGTCCACGACGGAGTCGTCGACTACGGCTGCTTCCAGGTTCACGAACGACAGCTCGACGACTACCTGCGCGAGTTGGCCCGCGTGGAGCTCGGCGAGCTGTCGCGGAGCGAGCGGCTCGCCCTGTGGATCAACGCCTACAACGCCTTCACCATCAAGCTGGTCCTGAGCCGCTACCCGAAGATCGCCTCGATCAAGGAGATCCCGCGGCGCTGGAAACGACAGGAATGGGCGGTGGCCGGCAAGAAGTACTCCCTGGACCAGATCGAGCACGACATCCTGCGCAAGGAGTTCCACGAGCCGCGCATCCACTTCGCCATCGTCTGCGCCTCCAAGTCGTGCCCGGACCTGGCGTCGGAGGCGTACGAGGCGACTCGCCTCGACGCACAGCTCGACCGGGCAGCGCACCGCTTCGTCACCGATCCGCGCAAAGGCTCGCGGGTGGCCCGTGGGACAGGTTCCCTCGGTCGCTCCGTGGACGAGCTCTACCTGTCACCCATCTTCAAGTGGTTCCGGAAGGACTTCGAGCGCGGCGGCTCCCTGGTCGACTTCGTCATGCCGTATCTCACCGCCGACGAGCGGTTCTTCGTGGAAGAGGCGAACGGCGATCCGCCCATCGCGTTTCTCGACTACGACTGGTCGTTGAATGGCAAATAGCAGGGCCAGGGGGGAACCACGGATGAACACAGGTAGACACGGATCACCGGCTGAGTGGGGGCAGACTGTGTCGGACGTTCCCCCTCTCCCCGTCCCTCCCCCACCAGGGGGGAGGGAGCGCAGGACCCGACATTCTCGGAGAGTCCCCCCTCCTCTCGTGGGAGGGGGACAGGAGCGGGCGGGTGCCGCCGGTGCCCGGGCCGCGCGAATCACCGTCATCATCCCGACCCTCGACGAGGCGGAGAACATCGGGGCCTGCCTCGCAGCCCTCGACGGGCAGGAAGGGCCGGTGGAGATCATCGTGGTGGACGGCGGCTCCGGCGACGGGACGGTGTCTATCGCGGTCCGGAGCCCCGGCGTGCGTGTGGTCCACGCGCCGCGCGGTCGCGGGGCGCAGATGAATGCCGGGGCTGCCATGGCGAGCGGCGAGATCCTCTGGTTCGTGCATGCGGATTGCCGACCGCCGGCGGGTGGGGCCACGGCGATCCGCCGTGCCCTGGCGTGCGACGGTGTGATCGGCGGCGCCTTCCGCTTCGTCCTCGCCGATCGCGGCTGGGGCTACCGGGTCGTAGAGTGGGGGGTGCGGCTGCGTTGCCGTCTCTTCCACCTGCCGTACGGCGATCAGGGGATCTTTCTGCGACGCGCTCTCTTCGAGGAGCTGGGGGGATACCGTGAGACGCCCATCCTAGAGGACCTCTGTGTCGTGCGCGCCCTGCGGCGCCGCGGGCGGGTCGTCACGCTCCCGGAGGCCATGCCCACATCGCCGCGACGCTACGCGCACGATGGCCTCCTGCGCACGGTCGTACGCCACCAGATACTGATGCTCGCCGCGTGGCTCGGCGGCTCGCCTGACCGTCTGGCCTGCTGGCGCGAGAGCGCTCTCATGCCGAGCGACGTAGGGGCGGGGTTGAGCCCCGCCCGCCTTGCACGACGGATCGTGGGTCGAATACACGGGCGAGGATGAACCTCGCCCCTACGTCTTGTTACCCATCCCATGATCGATCATAGGAGCCCTACATGAAGCTCGAAGGCCAGACGCCACTGCACGCGCCCGCCATGGTGGTCGCCGAGACCCGTGGCGACACGGTGATCCTGATCGATCCGGACGGGCCGAACTGGATTGCCACCGATGGCCGCGGGGCGCGCCTCCTCCAGGGACTCAACGGCGGCACACCCCTGCGTGAGGTGGTACGTGACTACGGCGCCCGCGAGGGGGTGGACCCGGTGAAGGCGTGGCAGCACGTGGACACGTTGGTGCGTGACGCCCTACGCCACGGTTTTCTCACCACCGGCCCGATGGTGCGCAGCCGCTACGCCGGACGCGAGGTCCACCTCGCCGCCGTCGGACTTCAGGAGCTGTGGCTACACACCAACAACTCGTGCAACCTCGCCTGCCGACACTGTCTGGTCTCCTCCGGTCCGGACGGCGACCGCGGGCTGCCCACTGCCGCCTTCCTGGACGTGATCGCCCAGGGTCGCGCGCTAGGGGTGCGGCGCTTCTACTTCACCGGCGGTGAGCCCCTAATCCGACCCGACATCGTCGACCTATGCCAGGCAGCGCTGGCCGATCCCGAGGCCGAGGTGGCCATCCTGACCAATGGCATCCCCCTGCGTGGTGAGCGGCTCGCCGGTCTCGCTGCCCTCGACCGGCAACGGCTGCGTGTCCAGGTCAGCCTCGACGGCTCGTGTCGCGAGATCAACGATCCCCTGCGCGGTGACGGCTCGTTCGACTCGATCATCGAGGGGATTCGCCTCGCCGTGGGCACCGGGCTGCAGGTCACGGTCACCACTGCAATCGCCGCGGCCAATGCCGGCGACGTCCCGGCCGTGACACGGCTCTGTGGCGAGCTCGGCGTGCGCCACCACCATCTGCTGTGGCTCCACAAGCGCGGACGCGCCGCGAACGGACTCGACTCGACGCCCACCGTGGAGGAGGTGATTGCCGTGGTGCGGGCGGCGATCGCGGCGGGGCGCGAGTGCGGGGTGACGGTCGACAATCCGGAGGCGGTCAAGGCACGGCTCAACGGCCCGGCCGGGATGAAGCGTGACCTCTCCAACGCCTGTGTCACCTCCCTGAGCGTGTACGCGGATGGCAGCGTTTACCCGTCGGCCTCTACCGCAGGCGTCGCGGCCCTGCGTTGCGGCTCGATTCTCGACGCGCCCCTGGAGGAGATCTGGCGCGAGAGCCCGGTGGCGCAGGAGTGGCGCCGAGCCACGGTGGAAGCGAAGGAGATTTGCCGCAGCTGCTCCCTGAGGTACCTGTGCGGCGGCGGCGACGTGGAGCACGCCTACTTCTATGGCGGCTCGATCCTCGCCCACGACCCGTACTGCGCGCTGCACCAGGCGATGATCGGCGACGCCCTGTTCGAGCGCGCGGCCGAGCGCGCGGCGGTCCACACCAACGGCCGGTCGGGATTCGACGCGCCGGTGCTGTTCACGGCGATGGGCGAGGGTGCGGTCCACTGCGCCAGCCACGAGGTCGACGCGCCGGTGACCTTCTCGCACTCGGAGTGCGTGGTCTCCTTCGACCTCGACGCGCCGCGAGCGAAGGTACGGGAGTTCTACGGCGAGGCCGCCGAGGAGCCGCAGGCCGATCTGTGTTGCCCCGTGCAGCCCGAGGCGGCGGACATCGCCCACATCCCGCGCGAGGTGGTGGAGCGGTTCTACGGCTGCGGGTCACCGGTGGGCGCTGCGGCGATCCGGCCCGGCGAGGTTACCCTCGACCTCGGCTCCGGCGCCGGTATCGACGTCTTCACCGCCGCCAAGAAGGTCGGGCCGAGCGGCAAGGCGATCGGCGTCGACATGACCGACGAGATGCTCACCGTCGCTCGGGAGTGTCAGCCCAAGGTGGCGGCGAACCTCGGCTTCGACGTCGTCGAGTTCCGCAAGGGCTTCCTGGAGGCCATCCCCGTGGAGGACGCGACGGTCGACCTGGTCACCTCCAACTGCGTGGTCAACCTGTCACCGGACAAGAAGCGGGTCTTCGCCGAGATCTGGCGGGTGCTGCGGGACCACGGCCGTATGGTGATCTCGGACATCGTCTCCGAGGAGCAGGTGCCGGCGGCCCAGCGCCAGGACCCGCGCCTGTGGGGCGAGTGCATCTCCGGAGCGCTCACCGAGGAGGAGCTGCTGGCGTACCTGGAGCGTGCCGGTTTCTACGGCGTGGAGCTTCTCGCCAAGAGCTTCTGGAAGGAGGTGGAGGGGTATCGCTTCCACTCGGTGACCGTGCGCGGCTACAGGTTCGAGAAGAAGGCCGGCTGCGTCTACCTCGGGCAGACCGCCACCTACATCGGGCCGTTTAAGGGGGTGAGCGACGAGGAGGGCCACTTCTTCCCGCGCGGCGTGGCGACCGAGGTGTGCACCGACACCGCCGCCAAGCTCTGCCACCCGCCTTACCTCGGCCACTTCGTCGTCACCGACCCGGGGGGCACCACGGCCGCCGGAGCCGGCAACACCTGCTGCGGCCCCGGCGGAGGCTGCTGCTGAATGTGGGAACCACCAAGGCACCAAGGGCACCAAGGTACGGAAAGGAGAGCGGGGCGACGTTCATCCACGCCCATATCGGTGGCAGCCGATCCGCAGCCAGACTGGATTCCAATCTCTTGGTGCCGTCTTGGTGTTCTTGGCGCCTTGGTGGTTAAACATGACCCTCACGTTCGACCACAGCAGCGGCAACGAAGTGCTGCTGTTGTTCGTGCGGTACCCGGAGGCGGGGCGGGTGAAGACCCGGTTGATTCCGGCCCTCGGCGCGGATGGTGCGGCGGCGCTGTACGAGAGGATGGCCGGGGCGATCGCCCGGCGGGTGGCCGGGTGGCGGCGTGACGGGCTGCGGCGCGTGGCCGTGGTGGAGGCGGCGGGGCGGGTGGCGGCAGTGGGGGAGTGGCTGGGTGAGAGTTTCACTGCGGCGGCCCAGGTGGAGGGGGACCTCGGCGTGCGGCTCAGCGCGGCGTTCGATGTGGCGTTCGATGCCGGGGGGCGGCGGGTGGTGGCGATCGGCAGCGACTGCCTCGACCTCACGCCGGAGCTGCTCGACGAGGCGTTCGACACCCTGGGACGTGTGGATGCAGTGATCGGACCCGCGCTCGACGGCGGCTACTATTTGATCGGTCTACGCCGGCCAATACCGACGGCGTTTTCCGCGATCCCGTGGTCCACCCCCGAGACGTTGCCGGCCACCCTCGATCGGCTCCAGGGAGAGGGCGCGTCGCTCCACCTCCTGCCGCCCCTGCGCGACCTCGATACCCCCGAGGACCTCGACGCGCTGCTGCCGACGTGGGGCACCGTCCTGCGACCAAAGGACCCGACAGGTGGATGACCCTCGGCTTCCTCGGATCTCCGAGGAACGGGGCGCCGAGGCTAGCGCACCCCGATGGGCAAACGTGGCGCCTGGCAGGCAATTCTTACCACGGGGGACACGGGGAACCGCGGGGGGGGAAGGGGACTGCAAGCCTTGAAGAGACGCATGGCGTCGCCGGTGGGCATCGATAGAAGCGCTCATTCCTCACAGAGCCGTTCCCCGTGTCCCCCGTGGTCAAAACCATCTGACCGACTCGCTCACCGCCGGAAGAGCCAGAACAGCAACGTCGCGGCGACGCTGAGGACGATCGACGTGGTGACGGGGATGTAGAGGTGGAAGTTGTCGCGGTGGATCGCGATGTCTCCCGGGAGGCGGCCGAGGCCGAGCTTGCCGAGCCAGGGAAGCAGCAGTCCCACGGCGATGAGGACGCCACCGAGGAGGATCAGCAGACGGGCAACGGGCGACATGGGGATCAGGGCTGGACAGTGGGTGCCGCGGTCGCACGGTCGACCTCCGCGGCGAGGGCGCGCAGGCGTGGCGAGACCTCGACCGGGTAGGACGTGACGCTCTCCAGTGCTCGCAACGGCTCCGGGAGGCGCGCGAGCTCCTGCGCCGTGCGGCGGCGTACCTCGGCGAGGGAGGGCGACGGCTGCAGGCGCCTGCCATCGCGCATCACCGGCTCGAGCAACATCTCCCCCTCGTGTGGGTCATCCGCCACCGTGAGCCAGTCACCCGCCATGCGACCGTCGTCGCCGGCGCGACGATAGACCTGCTTGCGCCCGGGCCAGGTGGCCTTGCCCTCGGAACGTTTGCGGCGCGCCCGGCCCGCGTACTCCTGGAGCTTGTAGGCGCAGTCCAGGTAGGGCGCGCTGGCGCAGGTGGTGAGGCGGGTGCCGACGCCGAAGCCATCGATCGGCACTTCGTCGGCCACGAAGCGGCGCAGGTCGTCCTCGTCCAACGAGCCGCTGGCGAAGATCGTCACGTCGGAAAGCCCGCCGCGATCGAGGATCGCCCTCACCCGGCGGGCGTGGTGGGCGAGGTCGCCGCTATCGATGCGCACCCCCTTCACCGGGATCCCTTCGGCGCCCAGGCGTGGTGCGATCTCCACGACCCTCTCCGCTCCCGCCTCCGTGTCGTAGGTGTCGATCAGCAGCACCACGTTGTCGGGCTGTGCCCGGGCGAAGCCCTCGAACGCCGCCGTCTCGTCGTCGTGGGCCTGGACGAACGAGTGGGCCATGGTGCCGAAGACCGGGACGCCGAAGCGCGGTGCGGCCAGGACCGTCGCGCTGCCGGCGAAGCCGCCCAGGTAGCTGGCCCGGGCGGCGAGCAGCCCGGCCTCGCCGCCGTGGGCTCGGCGCAGGCCGAAGTCGACCAGGAGCTTACCGGGTGCGGCCAGCACCATGCGCGCCGCCTTGGAGGCGATGAGGGTCTGGTAGTGGATGAGATTGATCAGGCGGCTCTCTACGAGCTGGGCCTGGGGGAGCGGGGCAATGACCCTAACCACCGGCTCGTCGGGGAAGAACGGCGTGCCTTCGGCCATGGCGTCCACCCTTCCTGTGAATCGCCACTCGGCGAGATGATCCACGAATGGCGCGGAGAACCGACCGCTGGCGCGCAGCCATTCCAGATCCGCCTCGCTGAACCGCACCGTCGTGAGAAAGTCGAGGAGCTGTTCCAGCCCCGCCGCAATCAGGAAACCCCAACCGGACGGCAGCTTGCGCACGAACAACTCGAAGACCGCCTCCTCGTCCATGCTGCGGTCGAAATACCCCTGCAGCATGGTGAGCTGGTAGAGGTCGGTGAGCAGCGCGTTGCGGGATACCGTCACCGGGTAACTCCGTTATCGACCAGGATGGCGCCCTCTTCCTCCATGGCGCGCAGCGCCTCCTCGCCGTCGTGTGGCCGGACGTTGACCGCGCGCACCGCGTCACTGAGCAGCGCCACGCCGAAGCCGGCGCTGATCGCGTCTTCCGCTGTGGCGCGCACGCAGTAATCCGTCGCGAGGCCACCGACGAAGAGACGCACGATCTCCCGACTGTGGAGCTCCTCCGCCAGACCGGTTCCCTGGAACGCGGAGTAGGCATCGCTGTCGACCTGCGTCGCCTTGGGGATCACCTCCGCCTCCGCCGGTAAGCGGAGCGAAGCGGGGAACTCGGCACCTTCGGTTCCAGCCACGCAGTGCGGCGGCCAGGGCCCGCCCTGCGCGGCAAACGAGACGTGATCCGCAGGGTGCCAGTCACGGCTGGCGAAGATCGGCAGACCGCGACGGTGGAATACCTCGATGTAGTCGTTCAGCGGATCGATTACCTCATCGCCGTGAGGGACGGCGAGGCTGCCGCCGGGGAGAAAATCATTCTGCACATCGACCACCAACAGGGCGTCGCCCGCCTGTGGCGAGAGCTCGGGATCGAACTGGTGAGACATGGCCTACCTCCGTTCTGGTTGAATCAAGTATAACCATGGACCTCGATGGAGCCGGGGATCCGGTGGCTGGTATAATTGGTGGGCGGTGTGGGTTGCCGCGGGCAGTATCCGTCGATTCCCCGCTGGAGGAGGCAGCCATGAGCATCTCGTCCCTGATCTCGAGCCACGTGGTCAGCCTGACGCCGACCATGACGATTCGCCAGGCGGCACGCTGGATGAAGAGCCAGAACGTCGGCTGCGTCGCCATCCTGGAGGACGATCAGCCGATCGGGCTGGTGACCGACCGCGACATCGCCCTGGCATGTGGCACCGGTCACCGGTCGCCGGAGGCGCCGATCACCGAGCTGGCGGCCCATCCGCCGGTCACGGTGTTGGAGAGCGTCTCCCTGCCGGACGCCATCGCGACCATGGCCGAGGAAGGAGTACGGAGGCTGCTGGTGACCGATAACGTGGGTCGGATGATCGGGATCTTGAGCGTCGACGACCTCGTCCCATTGCTGGGAGAGGAGCTCGGCGGCCTGGGTTCCACGGTCCACCCGCGGCGCAACTTCCCCCCGGTGTAACAACGGCCATTCGAAGTCGGAGGAAATGCCATGCCCGTCTCCGAGATCATCACATCGCCGGTCGCCATGCTTGGAGTCGATGCGACCGTGGCGGATGCCGCGCAGGCCATGCACGATCATCACGTCGGGGCGTTGCTCGTCACCGACGAGGGCGACCTGGTCGGGTTGGTCACCGACCGCGACATCACCGTCTCCGTGATCGCCGAGGAGGGCGATGTGGAGCGCACGCCGGTGGCGAACATCATGACGCGGGAGCCGACCTTCGTGCGTGACCACGCGGGGATCTTCGAGGCGATCCGCGTGATGCAGCGCGCCAACGTCCGGCGCCTGCCGGTCGTGGATCAGCACCTGAAGCCGGTCGGCATCATCACCGCGGACGACCTGCTGATCTACATCAGCAACGAGCTTGGAACCCTGGCCAAGGCGCTGTTCCGTGGCCTGGAGCGGGAGCGCAGCTCGCTCGGGGACCTGAAGCGGAAGTAGGCTCGGGTGGCGTCACGCGGGTCAGGAGGGCGCCTCCCGGAGATAGTGTCGATCCTTGCCCCGGATGCTCATCCGGGTGGGAAGGAAGTACTCCATCTCCCTGCTGAACCGATCCTTTAGCAGGATGTTCCAGTAGTACCAGCGGAAGGTGAGCTTTCCCCAGTGGTTGATCCGGGTCTCTCGCAGGAGGGAGAAGGGGCCCAACACCGGGAAGGGAAGCTTCCCCGGGACGGGCTGCTGGGCATAGTTGAAGTCGATCAGGTGGGCCTTGTTGTAGCCGGTCTCGATGAAGCAGTTGGAGTGGCCGTCGAACCCCGGGTATGGCTTCTTGCCCTCGATCTCGCGCCACAGGTTCTTCGCCACCACCCCTGCCTCGAAGTGGGCTACAGAGCCGGCTTTCGACGTAGCGACGTTGGTGCAGTCGCCGAGCACGTAGACATTGTCGGTCTTCTTCGCTTTCAGCGTGTTGGGGTCGGTGACCGCGTATCCGTTGCCGTCGCCAAGCCCAGCCTCGTCGATGACCGCTGGACCGACGTTCGGCGGGATCGCAGTGAGCAAATCGAAGTGGACCCGTTTGCCCTCGTAAGAAGTGATCACACCGTGGTCCGCGTCGACCTCCGCGAGGGAGAAATTGGGCACGATGTTGATATCGCGCGAGCGCAACATGGTACCCATGATGTCGGCACAGATCGGCTTGGTGAAGATCGACTCCATGCCCGTCACCACCTCGATCTCGACCTTGTTCCGAATGCCGCGTAGCTTGAAGTAGTAATGCGCCAAGCAGGCGAACTCGATCGGCGCGACCGGACATTTGATCGGGTACTCGGCGATGTTCAGCACCAGCTTGCCGCCGTTGAAGTCGGCAAGCGCGCCCTGCAAGTCGAGGGCTGCCGGCAGCGTGTAGAAATAGAAGACGTTTTTCCCATAACCCTCTTCCATTCCTGGGATTTCCGACGGGGCGATTCGGCAGCCGAGGGCCATGACCAGGCGGTCATAGTCGAACACACCGCCGGTGGTCGCGACTTGCTGCTGATCGGGATCGATGCCTGTCACCTCCGCCTCCACGAGGTCCACCCCGCGCGGGATGAAGTCGCGGGTAGGGCGCACGTTGCCGTCCTCGCCGGTGTACCCGTAGAGCCGGAACGGGATGAAGATCAGCCCCGGTTGATAGAGGTGGCGAGGACTGCGATCGACGATGGTGATCGACCAGTCGGAACGGCGCAGGGCGCGCCTCATCTTGTTCGCGATCATGGTGCCACCGGTCCCGGCACCGAGGATCAGCAACCGTCTCATGGCGGCCTCCTAACGGTCGCTCACGCGCGAACGAACATGCAATCACTGCTGCGCGACGTGAGCGACTGGATATGTGATTAGCTATGTCATTAATGGATGCATCGCTTCTAGCAAATTTTACCAAGGGGCGGAGGAAGACGTATCATTTATGAGTGATTATTGTGGGCATTCTTGATCTTTCTTGTGCGTGCTATGCGGGATTGGTGACTGCGTTGTGGCACATCGTCACGGTCCTCCTCCGGGGGCCGAGGCGATGGCCATAGCGGTAGTTGCGAGGTGCGACCGTGGCGGCGCGATGCGGGTGAGAGTTTGCCCGTGGCGTCGTGGGCGGCGATGGATGGACAGTCACTCCCTCAAGGCTGGGTGCCGCTGCCAGGTGCATGCGTGGGGAGACGCGGGTGACGGTCGGCCGCGGTGAGCGCCCTGGCGTGACGGGTGATCCACGCTACTATGGGCGCGCCCTGGTCCGGTCTCGATTGCCATGTCTCCCGACTCACTCGCAAACACCGTCCGCAAGAACGTATGGCGCGCGTCGCTGCGCGAGGAGCCGTTTCGCCTCCTCTTTCCGATCGGCATCGGATTCGGATTGATCGGGGCGGGCCACTGGCTGCTCTACGGCCTCGGGATCACCGGGAGCTATTCCGGATTCGTGCACGGCTCGATCCAGATCCAGGGGTTCATGGCCTCGTTCATCTTCGGCTTCTTGTTCACGGCGTGGCCCAAGTTCACCGTCGGGCCGGTCGCGACGCCGTGGGAGCTCACGGCGATGCTGGTCGGCGCGGCGCTGTTTCTTGTCGGCGTGGCAGGCGGCCTGTGGCGTTTACTGGAGGTCGGCACCCTCGTGCAGCTCGTCACCTTCGGCGTGTTCATGGGGCGCCGGTACTGGTACCGGGCCACCCAGCAACCGCCGGTGTTGATCTTCCTGACGTTCGCCTTCCTTCATGCGGTGGCCGGCGCCGGTCTCCTGCTGTGGATCCGTGCCGGGGGCCCGCCCGGGCTGGAGCTCCTCGGCCGGCGTCTGTTGTGGCAGGGGAGCTGCCTGGCGGTGGTGCTGGGCATGGGCGGCCACCTGATCCCGCGGG
>JASFUG010000049.1:0-12469 GCA_050050395.1 Nitrospirota bacterium | reverse complement strand
CGCACCGCCGACAGGTGGCGGCGGATCGAGCGGGGTCCCAGGCCGGCCCGGCTCAGGCGATCCATGTGGCCGCGCAGCTCCGTGACCCCCGCCGCCTGCCACGGACATTGGGCGGCGCGCAGGTGATCGAGCCACAGGCCGAGATCGCGCCGGTAGGCGAGCACCGTGTTCGCCGCCAGGCCGCGCTCCACCGCCAGGTAGTGAAGGTAGTCGTCCAGGGCCGCGGCGTCGTTCATGGTCGAGTCCATCGATGACATCGCGTGGGGATCCTGCCCATTGTCGGGTGCGCCGAGCCAAGCGAGGCGCACCGTATTGGCCACGACTTACCTCGCCCCGGGAGACGGTGCGCCGCGCTGCGCTCGGCGCACCCTACGGCCGTTCCCGCACAGAGCGGCGGTTGGATCGAGCCGCCCAGGGTGGATTTCACCGACGAACGGCACATCGCTCCCCACCTTACTCGTTGAGCAGCCGGGCCTGTTTGGAGGTGGCGGTGCCGACGCGGGTGTTGGAGGGGTCGGTGACGATGACCAGGGGGCGGTTGTAGTAGCGCCGCCGGTACTGCTCCTTCTGCTGCAACATCTCCTCGAACGCCGCCGCGGCCTCGCTGAGCAGGGCGAGGCGTTGCTCCTCGGGCAAAAAGTGCCACGACGACTCCACCACCAGGTCGAGCTCCGCCTCGTGGTAATGATCGAGCACCACCTCGTTCACCGCCCCCCAGCGAATCACTCCCGGGTAGTTCGCCCGGAGGCGCGCCAGCAGCGGCGCCGCCGGATCCGGCTCCAGCAGCCGGACGACCTCGCGGAAGACCCATGCGGTCGTCTCATCCGGGAGGGTGACCTCGTACCAGTCGCCGGCCCGTCGGGACACTGGCAGCTCCTCTCCCCGGTTCAGGCGACCGGCCCGGCGTGAGCGCGTGGTCGGGCGGCTGCGGAGGTTCGCGTAGTTGCCCGCCGGCACCACGCGGTGCCCCGGATCCAGCGGCACCACGGCCTGCTTCACCAGACGTTGAAAGATCCATAGTCGCGCCCCGCCGGGACCAGCGATCTCGTACCACGGCTCCTGGTAGCTGAGGACGCGGAACATGTCCCCCTTACTCGCCCTGCCGGCGAGCTCGTAGCGGGTGCCGGGGCCGGTACGCAGATTGACCTCGGGCCGGACCACCTGGATGTATTCGACGGGGTCGGCGCCCGCCCCGGTTACCCCGGCGAGCACCAGGGCGGCGGCGATCAGGAGCCGCGTCATACCCGCTCGGCCGACACGACCAGGTCCGCGGAGCGCAGCGCCTCCAGGACGTCGTTGAGATGGTCGAGGTTGCGCACCTCGATTTCGAAGTGGACGCTGCCGTAGCGTGGTGCGATGCCGAGGGTGCGACTCTTCAGGATGTTGGCATCCGCCTCGGCGATCCGGGTGCAGACGGTGGCCAGGGCCCCCTGCCGGTTGTGCAGCTCCACGACCACGCCGACACGGCCTCCGATCGCGGTCCCCGCCTGCCAGCGCACCGGGATGGTCTGCTGCTGGTCGAGGGAGCGACGCACGGCGTGGTGGCAGGTGGCACGGTGTACGATCACGCCGTCCCGGTTGCTGGGAAAGCCGATCGCGTCGTCGCCCGCGAGTGGCCGGCAGCAGTTGGCCAGGTGGTAGAGGTGAGCGTTGTCGAGGGCGAGGACGATCGCCCCCTCGGGTTCGCGCCATTCGGACTCCTGCTGGCCGATGGCGGTCAGCAGGCGACCGACGTCAAACTTGCCGGAGCCGATCTGGATGAGGAAGGCGTCGATGTCCGCGAAGCCGAGACGTGCGGCGGCGCCAACCACCTCCTCGCGTTGCGCCGGGTCGGTGTCGGGCGGCAGATGCAGGGCATTGATCAGGCGGCTGCGACCGATGGTGAGCTTGCGCTCCCGTTTGCGGCTGCTCAGGCCGCTACGCAGCGCGTGGCGCGCACGTGGGGTCTGGGCGTGCTTGAGCCACGAGCTACCCGCCTCGATGGCCGGGTCGGTCAGGATTTCCACCAGGTCGCCGTCCCGGAGGTGGTACTCGCGCCCGACCCGGTGGCCGTTGACCCGTGCGCCGGCACAACGCCAGCCGAGGTCGGTGTGGATGGTGAAGGCGAAGTCGAGCACCGTCGATCCGCGCGGCAGCTCCAGCACGTCGCCGCGCGGGGTCACGGGATGGACCTTGTCGGTGGCCAGCGACCCCCGTACCAGCTTCAGGAAGTCCTCCGAGCAGAGCTGGGCCTGCTGGCACTCCTGGAGGTCTTGCAGCCACTGCATGCGGCGCGCGTAGTCGGCCGGCGCCTCGTCGGATCCGCGCTTGTACGCCCACTGGTGGGTGATGCCGCGCTGGGCGATCGCGTGCATCTCTTCCGAGAGGATGCGTGTGCGCACCGTGCACCCACCCCGGCCGCGCATCCGCGTGTGCAGGGCACGATACTGATTGGAGCGGGGGGTGGCGATGTAGTCCTTGAAGCGTCCCGGGATCGGGCTACGCAGGCCGTGCAGCAGGCCGACCAGGGGATAGCAGTCCTCGTCCCGCGGCGTGATCACGGTGAATCGCAGGATGTGCGCCACCCGTTCGATGGGATCGCCGAGGTGGCGATGGATGCGGTGGACCTCGTGCGGCCGACAGCAGCCGATCATCGTACGGGTGCCGGGGAAGCGCCCGCCGAGACACTCCAGGAAGTCGTCCCGCAGCATTTCACCGCGGTGGTGCACCCGCTCCCGGGCGTAGTCGAAGATGGAGACGATCTCCTCGTAGTCCTGGGGGTTGAGGATGGCGAAACACCGGTCCTGGAGCTCCGGGTAGATCACCCCCAGCCCGAGGCCGACGGCGATCGGGACGTAGATGTCCCGGGTCTCCGCCGCGATGCGTACCTTCTTGTGCTGGGAGAGGGCGTCGATGGTGCGCATGTTGTGGGTGCGGTCGGCGATCTTGATCAGCGCGACGCGGATGTCGCGCACCATCGCCTCGACGGTCTTGCACAGGTTGGTAGCGGTGCGGTGGGCCCGGGAGGTGTGGCCGAGGGTCGCGACCTTGGTCACCCCGTCGACGAGCTGTGCGACCTCCTCGCCGAACAGGCGCTGGATCTCCGCCAGCGGTGTGCCGGTGTCCTCGACCGTATCGTGGAGCAGAGCGGCGCACAGGGTCGGGATGTCGAGGCGCAGGTCGAGGAGGATCTCCACCACCGCCACCGGATGGGAGAAGTACGGCTCGCCCGAGCGGCGCACCTGCCCCTCGTGGGCCGCCTCTGCGAAGCGGTACGCGTGCTCCAGCAGTCCCAGATCGGCGTGGGGGTTATAGGTCAGCGCCCGCTCGGCGATCCCGGCAAAGGCGACGACGGAATGGTTGGTAGCGGTAGTCATGGACGAGCGACCCACTCGGGATCAGGAAATCCCCGAGGAGAACACAGGATAATCCACCGTCGCCTGTTGGGAAGAGGTCGGGTGGCGTTCGGCATCATCACCGGCCGGCTAATGGACTGACGCGGGAAGCCAGGAGGAAAACGCCGTTGCCGGCTCTCTCCCTGGCTTCCCGCGTTTTCCATGGTCGTCAGCTCTCTCGACGGTCACTGCACATGGAGCCCCAGGGGGGCGACGGCGATGTGCCGAGCTCCTCTAAGGAAGGCAGGATGCTCACCAAAGCAGGAAGGGACAGAAATCCACAGTGCTTGCGGGAGCTCATCCTGCCTTCCTGCGCCTTTCCTGGATTCCTTATCAAGAGCTGCCAGCTGGCTAGCTGTCCGAGGGTCTTTGCGTTTGCCACAGTCAGCGATGGCGCTGATACCGGTCGACCGCCCGATTATGTTCCTCGACCGTGGCGGAGAACTGGTGAGAGCCGTCGTTGCGGGAGACGAAGTACAGGGCCGGGGTCTCCGCCGGGTGGAGGGCGGCGTCGATCGACTCCAGGCCGGGGTTGGCGATCGGTCCCGGCGGGAGGCCGGCGCGGGTGTAGGTATTGTACGGCGTGTCCGTCGCCAGATGGTCGCGGGTGAGGTTGCCATCGAAGTCCGCGAGGCCGTAGATCACCGTCGGATCGGACTGGAGGCGCATGCCGCGCCGCAGGCGATTGTGGAAGACGCCGCTGATCAGCGCCCGCTCCCCGGCGTGGCCGGTCTCCTTCTCGATGATCGAGGCGAGGGTGAGGACCTGGTGGACCGTCATCCCGAGGGCCGTGGCCGTGTGTCGTCGCTCCGGCGTCCACAACGCCTCGCCGGCGGCAACCATCCGTTCCACCAGGGCGCGGGCCGTCATCCCGCGGTGCCACTGGTAGGTCTCGGGAAAGAGGTAACCCTCCAGGGTCCCCTCTCGGACGCCCATGCGAGCGAGAAGCTCCGGATCGCGACAGGCCGCGACGAACTCCGCCTCGTTGCCGAATCCCGCCGCGGCGAAGCGGCTAGCGATTTCGCGACAGGTGAGCCCTTCGGGGACGGTGAACGGGTATTGTTTCACCCGCCCGGCCAGCAGAAGGTCGAGTACCTCCTCCGGGGTGTAACGACCACCGAGGTCATACTCGCCGGCACGGACCCGGTCCGCCACTCCCCGCCAGCGCGCCAGCCACTCAAGGCGGCGGGGAGAGTCGACGACCCCGGCCGCGGCGACCTGCGCGGCCACTGCCCGAAACGAGGTGCCCGGGGCAATCCATACCACGACCTCCCCGGCCGGCGTCGCCAGAGGGCGCTCGGCCCATCGGCTCAGCGACCACGCGCCGTACGCGGCGAGGAGACCCGCTGCGATCAGCCCGGCACATGCCATGCCCAGCCATCGCGCGCCGCCGGCCGGCGCCCACGTGCGGTGCTGCCTGGCCATTTCGTTACTGGCTATCCCACATGTGCCCCCCGGTCCGTAGTGCTTGCGGCGTTACCGGCGAGAAAGAACAACCGGGGTGGGAATTGGGGGGTGGGGGGGAGAGGATGAGTCAGGCGAAGACGCCGGCCGCCCTGCGACCGACCATTCCCCCACCCCGCACCCCTCATCCCGTAAAAAGTAGGCGGTTACGAGGTCGCCACGGTTTCATGGTGAACAATACGGGTCGGTGACCGCCTCACCCCGGACGCTATCCAGATAGCCCTGAAGGATAAGAACTGCCGCCACCTGGTCGACGACCTGTTTGCGCCTCTTTCGCCGCATGCCGCCGGCAATCAGGGTCCGCTCCGCTTCCTGGCTGGTGAGGCGCTCGTCCCAGTAGGTCACCGCCAGCCCGAGCTCCTGGCCCAGGCGATCGGCGAAGGCACGGATCTTCGCGGCCATGGCGCTCTCCTCGCCCGACATGTGCAGGGGCAGGCCGACGACCAGCCCCGTCACCTCGTGTTCGCGGGCGATCGCCGCGAGCTGCGACAGGTCCACCGCCTCACGGCCCCGTGCCAAGGTGGCGTGGGGCTGGGCAAAGCTTCCGAATGGATCGGACAGGGCGATGCCGATCCGCTTGTCCCCCACGTCCAGCCCCATCACCCTCACAGACGGCCACCCTTGAGGATCGAGATCAGTAGCCACAGCCCCAGGGTGCCGGCGAGGGTGAAGCCCAGCAGGCCGAGGAGCGAGATGCCACCCGCCTCGCTGGCGGTGGTGTCGGCACGCAGGATCAGGGAGGAGCCGACGATCACCGCGGCGGTGACCACCGCGAACGCCACCCGGTTGCTTGCCTTGTCCATCTGCTGACCGAAGTTCTCGAGATTGGTGATGTGCATGTCGACGTGCATCTGGTCGTCGACCGCCTTCTGGAGGATCTTGCGCACCTGGACCGGGAGGTGTTTCGCCGCCTCCAGATAGTCGGTGCTGCAGGTCTTCAGGGTATCGGCCCAGCGCGTGGGGCCCTGCTGCTTGGCGAGTCGCCGTACCGCGTACGGCTTGCCTACCTCGAGGAGGTCGAACGCCGGATCGATCTGCCGCAGTAGCCCCTCCAGGTTCAGCAGCACCTTGTTCACGAGATACAGCTCGCTCGGCACCCGCAGGTGCAGGTCGACCGCCAGGCGCAGGACGCGGTTGATGTAATCCGCGGCGTTGATCTGTTTCAGGCTGCGACCGTAGTACGGCTCCAGGAGATCACTCAGCTCTTGCCGGAAGCGATCGCGAAAGGCGGCGGTGGTGGGTGCCCCCTCCGCGACGCCGAGGCGGATGTAGTAGTCGACCAGCTTGTCAAAGTCTTTGTTGAGCAGGGCGATGAAGCTATCGAAGAAGTCCTGCACGTCGCGGTCGCCGACGTTGCCCATCATGCCGAAGTCGACGAACGCGACCCGGTTACCCTCCAGGACCATGAGGTTGCCCGGGTGCGGGTCGGCGTGGAAGCAGCCGTCCTCGAGGAGCATCTTGAGGTACGCCTTGGCGCACACCTCGGCGATCTGCTTGCGCTCGGCACCGACCAGGTCGTAACGCTCGAAGTCGGTGATCCGGATCCCCTGCACGCGGTCCATCACCAGCACCCGGCGGCTGGTGAAGTCCCAGTGGATCTCCGGGATCATCACCGCGGGCTCGTGGGCGAAGTTCAGGGCCATGCGCTCGCAGCCGGCGGCCTCGAGGCTGAAGTCCATCTCCCGGCGGATGGTGCGGGCGAACTGGTGGATCACCCCCACCGGGTCGACGTGACGCGCCTCGGCGACGTAGCGGCCGGCGAGGCCGGCGAGCCGCTTGAGGATCCGTACGTCGGTCTCGACCAGCTCCTG
Source organism: Nitrospirota bacterium (assembly GCA_050050395.1). GTDB lineage: Bacteria > CG2-30-53-67 > CG2-30-53-67 > CG2-30-70-394 > CG2-30-70-394 > DASWHD01. The sequence continues at coordinate 5,820 of JASFUG010000049.1, read as the reverse complement.
GATCCCCGGCCGCTGCACCTTGACCACCACCTGGCTGCCGTCGTGGAGCTCGGCGGCGTGGACCTGGGCAATGCTGGCGGCGGCCAGCGGCTGGTCCACGAAGGTTTTGAACAGCTCGGTCACCGGTCGTCCCAGCTCCTCCTCGATCACCGCCCGCGCCTCCATGCTTGGGAAGGGAGCGAGGCGGTCCTGGAGGCGGCTTAGCTCCCGGGCGTAGGCATCCGGCACCAGGTCCGGACGGGTGGAGAGGATCTGCCCGAACTTGATGAAGGTCGGCCCGAGCTCGGTCAAGGCGCGGTGGAGCCGCTCGGGGCCGGTCAAGCTCGCGACCTCGCGGCCGGCGCGGACCCGGCCGAAGTGGCGCAGCCGGCCCCACAGGGAGGTGAGGCCCTCCAGATTGAGACGCTGGACGAACTCCCCGAAACCGTACTTGCCGAACACCCGGATGATGGCGCGCATCCGGCCCAGGTCGTGGATGCGCCGCTGGGTGGTGGGAAACGGCATCGTCACTGCGCCGGCCGGGTGCGCCGGTTACCGGTCACCGGCCTGGCACCCGCCGCGCGCGGAAGGGGGCCCGGCGGGCGGCGTCTCACCCCTGCTCACTCTGGATCTTGTCGAGGGTCTTCTGCAGCAGGGCCACCTGGTCGCGAAGTTCCTGCATGTCCTTCTTGGTGGGCAGGTCCATCGAATCGAGGGTGGAGTTGAGGAGCTCCTTGAATTTCGCCTCCATGGTGTCGACGCTGCTCTCCGCCTGGCCCATGAAGCTGTTGAGCAGGCTGTCCCCCTCCTCGCGGCTGATCTTCCCCTTGTCCACCATGTCGTCGAGCATCTCGCGGGCCTTCTCCTGGACCCCGAGCCCCACCAGCATCATCTTGCGCATCGTGTCGAACATCATCATCTCCGTTTCCCCTGATCGAGTTTGCCAGGATTTGACCTCAAGATACCATGAGCAAATCGGGCTACCGCGAGATTACCGATCGGAGCTACTGAGCCTAGATGCGCCAGAACGCCGAGGCACCGTGCGCGATTTCATCGAAGGAAGGCAGGAAGGGGAAGGAGGCAAGGACGGTCTCGCGCTGCGATTCGGCCGCCCTCCTGCATCCCTGTTCTTTCCTGCGTTCCTTGGAGGGATTGCCGATTCGCGTGCCGTTCTGTGGCGTTGCGTTGGCCTTCAAGTTCCGGATCACGAGTGAATTAACCCCCGTCCTACGGTCCCTGATCCGCGAGTTGGGCGCGTAACAACTCGCGGCCCGTCTCCAGCGCCGCCGGGATGCCGGCCACGTCCTTGCCCCCGGCCTGGGCCAGGTCGGGCTTGCCGCCGCCGCCGCCCTGGATGTGGGACGAGATCGCCTTGATCACGTCCCCCGCCTTAACGCGCTTCGAGAGGTTGCGCTCCACGGCGCACAGGAGCAGCGGCTTGTCCTGCTGGCGCGCGGCCAGCAGGGCGACGAACGGCGTACCCTGCGCGCGCAGGGAGTCGGCCAGGTCGCGCAACGTACCGGCGTCACCGTCGCCCACATCCCGCACCAGGAGACGTACCCCGCCGATCTCCTCCGCCGCGTCGGACTGGGCCGCCGCTTCGAGGTCGGCGAGCCGCCGGCGCAGCCCCTCGATCTCGCGACCCAGCTCCCGCTCCCTCGCCACCTGTCGCGCGAGTCGCTCCGGTAGCTCCTCTGGCTTGGCCTTCACCACCGCCGCGGCCGCGGCGAGGCGCTCGCCCTGGCGGTGGAGGTAGTCGAGGGCCGCCGGGCCGGTGCGGGCCTCGATGCGCCGCACCCCGGCGGCGATGCCGGCCTCCTTTTCGATCACCAGCAGGCCGATGTCGGCGGCATTGTCCACGTGGGTGCCGCCGCACAGCTCGGTGGAGAAGCCGCCCACGGAGACCACCCGTACCTGGTCGCCGTACTTCTCGCCGAACAGGGCCATGGCACCGCCGGCAATCGCGTCCTCCAGCCCTTGCACCTGGGTCGCCACGTCGCTGTGGCGCCAGATCTCCTCGTTCACCAGCTCTTCCACCATGCGCAGCTGGTGGGGCTCGACGGGGGCGAAGTGGTGGATGTCGAAGCGCAGGCGGTCCGGCGCCACCAGGGAGCCGGCCTGCTTCACGTGGTCGCCGAGCACTTCGCGCAGGGCCGCGTGCAGGAGGTGGGTACCGGTGTGGTTGCGGGCCGTGGCGGCGCGGGCGTCGGCGTCGACGAACAGCTCGTACTCCTGGCCGACCTCGATTGCGCCACTCAACACCTCGCCCTTGTGGAGGCGCACGCCGGGCACCGGCGCCACCGTGTCGTGGATCCGCACCTCCACCCCCGGCGCCACGATCTCGCCGCGATCGCCCACCTGACCGCCGCTCTCGGCGTAGAACGGGGTGCGGTCGAAGATCAGCTCCACCGCTGCACCGGCTTCGACGCGCTCCACCCGCTGGCCGTCATGGAGGATCGCCACGAGACGCCCCCGCCCCTCGACGCCCTCGTAGCCGGTGAAGACCGTCTCGCCAACCTCGTCCACCAGCTTGCGATAGACCTCGGCGGCCTCCACCGCGGCGCCGCCCTTCCACGACGCCCGGGCGCGGCTGCGCTGCTCCTCCATGGCCGCCGTGAAGCCGGCCTCGTCGACGGTGAGGCCGGCGTCAGCGCTGGTCGATGTCGTGAGATCCAGCGGAAACCCATAGGTGTCGTAGAGACGGAACGCGACATCTCCTGGTACCACCAGCGTTCCCGATGTCTTTGCCTCGTCGATGGTCTCTTCCAGCAGCCGCAGGCCGTAGTCGAGGGTGGTCAGGAAGCGCTCCTCCTCGCTGCGCACCAGGCGCATGATCGGCTCCTGGTGGGCGATCAGCTCCGGGTAGGCGTCCTTCATCTGCGCCACCAGGGCTGGCACCAGGTCGCACAGGAAGGGGCGATCGAGGCCCAGCATCTTCCCGTGGCGCGCGGCCCTCCGCAGGATGCGGCGCAGGACGTAGCCGCGGCCGTCGTTCGCCGGCAACACCCCGTCGCCGATCAGGAAGGCGATGGCGCGCAGGTGGTCGGCGATCACCCGCTCGTTGACGATCGCCGCATGGTCGCCGGCGCCGTGGCCGTGCAGCTCCCGCACGGCGGCGATCAGGGGCGTGAAGCAGTCCGTGTCGAAGTTGTCGTGCACCCCTTGCAGCACGGCGGCCATGCGCTCCAGCCCCATGCCGGTGTCCACCGACGGGCGCGGCAGGGGCTGGAGGGTGCCCTCGGCGTCGCGGTTGAACTGCATGAACACCAGGTTCCAGATCTCGACGTAGCGATCGCCTTCCGCCTCGGGCGTGCCCGGCGGCCCGCCGGCGACGGTCGGGCCGTGGTCGAAAAAGATCTCGGAGCACGGGCCGCAGGGGCCGATGTCCCCCATCGCCCAGAAGTTGTCCTTGGCGCCGATGCGCGAGAACCGCGCGGGATCGACGCCGATCTCGTCCAGCCAGATGGCCGCCGCCTCGTCGTCCTCTTCGAATACCGTCACCCACAGTCGCGCCGGGTCGAGACCGAAGTCGACGGTGAGCAGCTCCCAGGCGTAGCGGATCGCGTCGTGCTTGAAGTAGTCGCCGAACGAGAAGTTGCCCAGCATCTCGAAGAAGGTGTGGTGGCGCGCGGTCCGCCCGACGTTCTCCAGATCGTTGTGCTTGCCGCCGGCACGCACGCACTTCTGGGAGCTGGTCGCCCGGGTGTAGTCGCGCCGCTCGTCACCGAGGAACACCGACTTGAACTGCACCATCCCCGCGTTGGTGAACAGCAGGGTCGGGTCATCCCCCGGCACCAGGGAGCTGGACGGGACGACGGCGTGGTCGCGCCGCGCGAAGTAGTCCAGGAAGCGGCGGCGGATCTCGGTGGTGGAGAGCATTGAGCTGTCAGCTTTTAGCGGTCAGCGATCGGGGAAACCGGTAGTTTGGCGGGAAAGGAGGCGTCGGGAAAGGGCGCGGGGCGTGACCCTCGTCGCCCGCATGGGAACCTGCGAGTGACGCTGGACCGAGGCATATCTCTCGCCAAGGCGCGAAGACGCCAAGATTTTGGTTCTGAACCCTTCGCGGCTTGGCGGCTTTGCGAGAAGACGTGGCGATGCGCTGCACCCGTTTCCTCCAAGGAATCCAGGAATGCAGGAAGGGGAGAAAGTTTCCGTGGTCCGGGAGAAGCCTTCCTGGTCTCCTGCCTTCCTTCCCGTTCCGGAATTCCTTAGCGGGACTGCGAAGTGCTGGACTGCCACGAGGCGCCCCCCTCGTCTCGATGCTCATCGGTCACTCGTCTCCGACGTCGATCTTCGCCAGGAAGCGGTGGATGGTATCAGCGCCGAAGCCGCGGTTGCTCAGGTGGCGGGCGAGCTTGGCCCGGGCGCGCTCGGCCTCCATGCCGGCCAGACGCGGGGCGTGGCGCTCGGCGGCCGCCAGGGCGGTGTCCCACTCCACGTCGGGTGCCTCCTCGGCCAGAGCCGCCTCCGCCACCGCGCCGTCCACCCCACGCGCGCGCAGCTCCGCGACGATGCGCCGGCCGCCGTAGCCCTTGGCGCGCCGTCGCTCCCGCCAGCGCCGCGCGTAGTCGGCGTCGTCGAGCAGACGCTCGTTCTGGAGATCGTCGACGAGCTGCACGACGACCTCGGCGCGGACGCCGCGGTCCCGCAGCTTGCGGCCGAGCTGCGCGCAGGTGAGGGGCGCCGGCGCCAGGAGACGCAGGGCGATCCAGCGCGCTGCGTCGAGGGGTGTCTCGTTCGGATTCGACGACGCGGCCATGGCGCGCAGCCTACAATGGGGCAGCGCCGCGCCGCAGCCGAGGACTGAACTGACACGAGATTGCTTTTCGCGGGCTGGTCGGGCGGCCCGGGTGGTTTGGGGTCCGTCTCCCGGACCGCGCCCCGTCCGGCACGCGAGTCGCAAGTCCTCGGGTGATTTCCTCCTACGGACGACCGCGTTACCAGACCAACCTCTCCCGGCAACGTGCCGGTGATTCGATCAGAGGCCTTTTGACTTCCCCGGCTCTTGTCAGGAACGCCGAGCGTTCACTGGTCGACCCCGAGGAGAGCCGAGTCTGCGTCGACCAGGCGACCGTAGATGTAGACCCTTCGGGGGAACGGGAGCGTGTCGCCCGCGAACGGCGTCACTTCGAAGCCGGTCTGGGCCGGGAGTATCAGCGGCCTGTCAAAGCTCCGGAGGCCGGTTGTCGAACTGATTACGCTTTCTGAGGAGGGGCCAATCTGGAAGGCGGCGTGGCGAATCGTCACCTCCATCGGCTCGCCCGAGGTGACCCATTTGTCGTTCCAGAAAATGTGATCCACGAGCAGCGCCTTGCCGAGAGGGACAATCCAGGTCGTGTCGCTACCCGAAACGGCAGGCAGCGTGATTCGCACCACCTCGCCGACGTCCAGCGCCTTTCCGGGTTCCCCCATCGGTCCGGCAGGCCCCGCCGGTCCGGCAGGTCCCTGGATGTTCCACGAGAGGAGCGAGTCGGGCGGACGGCAGTCATTTGGATCGCTCACGATTCGTACTGTGCCAGTGACGTCGTTGACGCAGGCGTTGATCACCTGGGCCGACGCAGACGAAGCGAGCAAGGTCGAGACAACTCCGACTACAACGGTGATGGATAGGCGCATGTCGATCTCCTTGACGAGTATATCTACCTAACTTTGTAGCAATATCGCTGCCAGGTTCGCCGCGGTTCTTGTAACCCATTGCTGAAATTAGTCTTTCGTTTTCCAGCGCAAGGACGACGGGGCTCCAGCGGCCAGACGAGTCGAATTGTCGGCGCGAAAACCGTAAAGACGGCTGACAGGCCCATGTCCTCTTTACGGTCGGCGTTTTCGCGTAACCCGTAGATA
>JASFUG010000048.1:0-12538 GCA_050050395.1 Nitrospirota bacterium | reverse complement strand
CATCCCGTTGGACCCGTATCTGGCGCGCCGGATCGTCGCGGGGTGAAAGAACGCGCGGCGACCCTGACCGGCGCACACCTCCCGAACGAGCGGTCGGCGTCGCTACGCGTAGATGTCCAGCAGCCGGCCCAGGTGGGGCAGGTCGTGGCGCGGGGTCACGACCTTCGCTGCGCGCCGTCCGTCATCTTGCTCCACCACCGGCCGCGATAGAACCCGCACCGGCCGGGGCCGGTCAAAGTGCCGGTCCAGGCTGCCGTAGTGCACGGCCAGCGTGGATACGGTTCGGACCTCTGCCATGGTGCCACTCGCCTCCCGGGATCGGTGTCACCGACGCGTCTTGCAATGTCCGGGCCAGTAGGCGACTCCCTTTACACGCATCGCCAAGCGCTTGCAATCCCTGGGGAAGGGACGGCGTCGGCCACCGGGAGGCGACGGCGGTCCGCGGCGATCTCCCCGGACCGTCGCAGATTGAGACGGATGTGGCCCCAGGCCTGATCACTTGACCCTGCCGCCGAGGACCACCTCGGTGACGGCGAGGAGGCGACGCACCCCTTCGGTGACGGCGCGACACGACAGGGTCGCGCCGGTGATCTTGTCGATGTCCCGGCCGACGCGCAGGTCACTGTCGAGACGCTCGCCGCGGAAGCCGTCGCGCCAGCTGGCGCGCTCGATCTCGTAGCCGTGGGTCTCGCGGAACACCAGCAGGTCGAGGCGCTCCACCGTGGCGTCGGGGGTGATGGTCACCATGTAGGAGATCGGCTCGGTCTTGCCGATCACGTCGTCGACGAAGGCGTAGCCGACGATCGAATCGCCGCGTCTCGCTTCGTATGCCTGAACCACCCGCCGCGGCAAGGGCGATCCTGCCCGGCGTTCGATCTCCGCGGCCTGCTCCGCCGTGATCCATACCACCTTGCGCGCGGTCGTCACCCCGTGCGGGAAGGCGTTTGCCAGGGCCTGCTCGACCGTGAGATAGACCCGGTCGGCCCGGGCGGCGGCGGCCGTGCACAGGGCTGCGGCCACGAGCACGGCCAGGAACCTACGCCGCGACCACACCCTTCCCCGCCCGCCATCGGCGGGGAAGGGTGCACCACGAAACGGCGCGCGGGTGCCGCTGTCAATCCTGGCCACAGGGGTTAGAACCACCAGCCGAGCCCGAGGTTCCAGCTATCCTGCCCGGTGTCCGCCTCGTCCTCCACGTTCTGGTAGTCGAGCTTCACCACCACCTGCTCGGTAGGCCAGTAGTTGAGACCCACGGTCCACGCCTGCTGCTCGCGACTGTCGTCGTGGGCGACGCCGCTGGGCAGGTTGTCGTTGGTGTCGAGGGACTCATAGCGGACGAAGGCGCCGACATCCTGTCGCTCGGGCAGCACATAGCGACCGAAGCGGTATGCCCCCTCGACCAGGTAGCCGGACTGCTCCTCGGCGATCTGGCCGCCGCCGTCCGCGAAGAAGTCGTCCGCACCGTCCACGTCCCAGCGCGCATAGATCGCCCGACCCTCGAAGCCGCCCACATCGACCTGGGCATGGACCTCGGTGAGCAGGGCGGAAACGTCGGCGCCGTCGCCCTGGGTGAGATCGTCCTGGTAGACGAGGCCGAGCCCGGTCGCCAGCCAGGAGATCCCCGAGTAGTCCAGTGCAGCCGACGCAGCGAGCCGCTCGCCGTTGGCCTCCGCCGTCTTCTGGCGCAGGCCACGCATCCCGCCGCGGGCGTCGTCCCCGGGATCGAGCTCCAGGCCGCTGTGGAGGTTCACCTGGTAGGCGAGCCCCTCGACGATCTCCCCGAAGACACCGACTCCCCCTTCCCACCATGTGGCCGGGATGATCCGGCTCTCTACCAGGTTACGCTCGACCCCGTAGAAGGTGGGGGGCTCGTGGGTCCGGTTCAGGATCCCCACCGGGAGGAGAAACACCCCGCCCTTGAGACCGAAGTGCGGGTTGATCGCCCAGTCGACGTACGCCTGCTCCACCTCGACCTCACCGGGGTCGTCCTCCTCGTGGCTGGCAAGGGCGTGCTCGACCTCCAACTCCGAGTGAAACGCGATGGTGTCCGTGAACCGGTAGCCGAAGAACAGTACGAAGCGGTGCAGGTCGATCTCGTCGTCCGCACCGGCGCTCCCGTCATCCCTCTCGGCGTCGAAGTTGTTGTAGTGCAACTCGCCGTACCCTCCGACGGTCACCTTCGAACGGGGCTCCGCGGGTGCCCCGATGGTGGAGGCCAGGGCCTCGACCTTCGCATCGAGCTCCTCCAGCGTGACGGCGTCGACCGTGCCCGCCGGGTTCAGGGGAAGCAGCAGCCCCGCGAAGAGCAGGGCCGCGGTGGAAGAGTGAAATGTGCGCGTGTGGATACAGCGGAGCTTCATGACCTAGACCTCCCGAGTGAGTGTGGTTGTGATAATCACTATCATTCCCATGCCACCACTGCCCCTGTCAACCCCTGGCGCCACCGCTCGCGATCGGGCCTACCGCTGCCCGCCCTGCGCCGGCGCCGCCATTGCGGCGCCGCGAGCCTCGTCCCGCTCCGCCCGCGCCAGCCGTGCGGCCTCCCGCTCCTTGAGGTGCTGGCGGCGCCGGTGCGCCACCGCCGGACCGCTGATCGCCAGGCCGAGGAGCAAACACCAGGAGAGGATCACGACGTAGCGCCAGCGCCCGTCGAACAGATTGCCCGCGTGGAGGTCGATCGCCAGTCGCTCCCAGGTGGGCCAGCCCCGCGCCTCCAGGAGCGCCGCCGTCGACCCGACGGGGACGGACCCCGACCCCTCCGGTGCCACGCCGAGGATGCCGGGAGCGGCACCATCGGCTGCTTGCCAGGAGATGCCGCCGTCGGCGGAGACCCGCGGTCCCAGCGCCGTCCGGGCCCACACCCGGCCATCGGCCACGGCCAGCCGGGCGACCGCACCGGGAACCCCGGCAGCACTGTCGGCGCGATAGTCCCAGGACGTGCCGTCGGCGGAGATCCACACCCCGCCGTCCGTGGCGCAGGCGAGCTGCCCGCCCGGCAACCACGCCACGTCGTGCACCCGGAAGCTGCCGGCGGTCCACCGCACGCCGCGCCAGGGACCGTGGCCGAGACGGATGATGACGCCGTCCTCCACCGCCAGGGCGAGCCGGTCGCCACGCTCGGCGCTCGCGACGACCCGCGCCCCGGTGGGACCGTAGAGCCAGAGGGCCGCACGGACGGGCAACGGACGATCACCGAGACCCAGCTCCTCGGCGAACAGGAGCGCGAAGCCGCTGGCGAGCAGGAGGAGGATCAGGGGGAGGCCCAGCAGGCCAATGATGCGGTGGGTCGCACGTGGCCTGCTGGTCTTGGGCCCGTTGCGCCGGGCACCGTTGCCGTTCATGGTGGCGGCCGCCTGGAACTTCAGGGGCCGGGGTGTCGAGTCGGCAGGCGATTTTTCCTCCGCCGGCTTGCACGTCACCATCGGACCGCAGCCGGCGCAGCGGCCGCGCTGCACGGCGCGATAGAAGTATCGCGCGAGATAGGCAGCCGCGCCGCCCCCCAGCAGCACCATCCAGATGACGTCACCGATCGACAGCTCAGACATGGTAGAGAAAAAGAGACGAAGCGACCGCTACGCGAAGCCGAACAGCCGCCCCCCCTGGTAGGTAAGAAAGGAGAACAGCCACCCCAGGGAGAGGAGGTAGACGATGGAAAAGCCCGTCCACCGCCAGCCGAGCTCCTGCCCCAGCGCCGCCATGGTCACCACGCAGGGGATGTAGGTGAGGACGAAGACCATGAACGCGATCGCCGTGAGCGGCGTGAAGGACTGCCGGATCCGTTGGGTGAGGGCCGACGGCGGTGCGTCATCGGCAGTAGCCGAGATCAGGTGGAGGCCGGACAGCACCGAGACGACCGAGTCCTTGCAGGCCGTCAGGAAGCCGACACCGATGCCGCGCAGCTCTTCCCCGACGGTGGGCGGTTGCTCCTCGCCTGTGTCGAGGTCTGTCGCGTAGATCTCTCCCATGGTGGAGACGACCACCTCCTTGGCGATGATGCCGGTGAGCAGGGCGCCCGCTGCCTCCCACGAGCCGAACCCCATCGGCGCGAACACCGGCGCCGCAACGCTGGCGACGGTGCCGAAGTACGACTCGTGGCGCTGCTCCACCCCCCACGGCAGGTTGAGCAGGAACCAGACGAGGATCGAGGTCGCGAGGATGTAGGTCCCCGCCTTCTTCACGAACGCGCGCACCTTGTCCCACGTGTAGAGGAGCAACGATCGCACCGTCGGCAGGCGGTACGGCGGCAGCTCCATGACGAACGAGGGCGATTCCCCGACGAACAGGGTGCGCTTGAAGATGAATCCCGCACCGACCGCCAGCACGATCCCCAACATATAGAGGCCAAAGATGATCGTACCCTGCGACTTCTGGAAGAAGGCGGCGACGAACAGGGCATAGACCGGCAGCCGCGCCGAGCAGCTCATCAATGGGATGATTAGCGAGGTGAGGACCCGGTCACGGTAGGTATCCAGCGCGCGCGTGGCGTAGACCGCCGGAACGTTGCACCCGAAGCCGAGGATCATCGGGATGAACGACTTGCCATGCAGCCCGATGCCGTGGAGGAAGCGATCCATGATGAAGGCGGCGCGTGCCATGTAGCCGCTGCCTTCCAGCAACCCCAGGAATAGGTAGAGGAAACACAGCACCGGCACGAAGGTCAGCACGAAGCCGACACCACCCACCACTCCCTCCGACAGCAGGGCGCTCATCCACACGGGCGCACCCAGCGCGGCGAGGCCGAGGTTGGCCCAGCGCTGCAGCGGCCCGGTCACCACCCCGTCCACCCAGTCGATGAACGGTGCCGAACCGTCGAAGGTGATGTGGAAGACCAGCCAGATCAACCCGAGGAAGATGGGAATTCCGAGCACCCGGTTCAGGATCAGGCGATCGACCCGCTCGGTGAGATCGCGCCGATCGAGGCGGCTCAGCGTGACCACCTCCAGCATCAGCCCCTTGATGAAACCGTAGCGGCCGTCGGTGACCAGGGCCGCTGCGTCGTTTCCCCCCAGGGTGTGGATCCGGTGACGCTGCTCCTCGACCTGCGTCCACAGCGCGGCGGGTGCCTGCCCGTCGAGCAGCTCCCGCGCCCCCTCGTCCCCCTCCAGACACTTCACCGCGAGCCAGCGGCACGGCACCCGGTCGATCACCTCCGGCACCTCGCGGTGGAGCGTCTCGCCGAGGAGCCGTACCTCCGGGTCGATCAAGGGGCCGTAGTGCACCAGATGGGTGCCACGCTCGGTCGCCAGCCGACAAGCGGCGTTGTACTCGGCGACGCTGCGGGGCTGCCGTTCGTGTACCCGCCGGGCGGCGGGGATCAATCGGTCCACCCCTTCGCCGGTCGTGGCCACCGTCGGCACCACCTCCACCTCGAGAAGCTCGCCGAGGCGCTGTACGTCGACCACGATGCCCTTCGCCCGCGCCTCGTCCCAGACGTTGAGGGCGATCACCGTCGGGATCCCGAGCTCAAGCAGCTGCAGGGTGAGGTAGAGGTTGCGCTCCAGGTTGGTCGCGTCGACGACCACCACCAGCACGTCCGGCCGTTCGTGGAGGAGAAAATCTCGGGTGACCCGCTCCTCGATCGAGTAGGTCGACAGGGAATAGGTACCCGGCAGGTCGACGAGGCGCACCTCCAGACCGTCGACGCGCAGGACCGCCTCCTTCTTCTCCACCGTCACGCCGGGCCAGTTGCCCACGTGCAGCCGGGTACCCGCGAGGGCGTTCACCAAGGCGGACTTGCCGGCATTCGGGTTGCCGGCGAAGGCGATCTTCACCTTCCACCCCCGGAAGCTGCCTTAATAATCATTCTCATTGGATCGACCCACGCCTGCCTTCGGGAGACATCCATCCTACCCCTGCACCGCCGTGCGCCTCACGCCGGAGCCTCCGGAGGCAGCGCCACCACCTCCAACACAATCGCCTCCGCCTCCTGGCGACGTAGGGCGAGGCGGTAGTTCTTCACCCTGACCCCGATGGGATCGCCGAGTGGTGCGACCTGCTCCACCCGCACGGTCTCGCCCACCACCAGGCCCATGCTCATGAGCCGCTGGCCGAGCTTGCCCGTCGCGCCGACGCGGATGACCCGGCCCTCCTGGCCCGGTGCGAGCTGCGAGAGGTTGCGCGCCTCGGTAGGCTGCCCCGTGGAGGGGGAAGCCTGCACGGCCTTGCTGGAGACAATCCGCGGGGAGGTCCCGTGGCACTGGGCGCAGACGCCGTACAGCTCCAGACGATGGTCAAGGAGGTCGAAGCCGTGGCGGTCGGCGACCTGCTCCTGCAGCGACTCGATCGACGTGTTGGAAAACTCCACCACGTTGCCGCAGCGGACGCAGATCAGGTGGTCGTGGTGAATGTCCGGCACCACCTCGTAGCGCGTTCGCCCGTCCCCGAAGTCGTGGCGATCGACCAGGCCCCGTTCCGCGAACAGCTTCAGGGTGCGATAGACGGTGGCAATACCGATGTGCGGGTCGATCTGGCGCGCGAGGTGGTAGATGGTCTCGGCATCGGGATGGGAGTCGTTGTCCTGGATCGCCTGGGCAATCACTCGCCGCTGCGGGGTCGGGGCGATGTCCGCCTCGATCAGTCGTTGCTCGATGTCAGTCGGGGCCTGCATTTGAGAGTCATTATCATCCACCATCCACCTCTTGGCAACGCGGCGGCTCGACCGGCATCTCCCGCGGCGACGGCTCGTCACTCCCGGGCGAGGGCGCCGTGGCCCGTGCCGCGCCCCCCCCGCCCAGGGCGTCCAACAACACGTAGTACGTGGCGGAATACAACAGTCCGGTGAAGCCGAGCGCCAGTTGGACGCCCATGTTATTGCCGGAGGTCAGGGCTTGCACCGCCCGCTCCATGCCGCCGGACAGGGAGAAGACCACGGCGCCCACCACGGCGAGGCCAACCGACAGGACGGCGCCCACCACCATGATCACCGCGAAACAACGCCACCGGCGGCCCCGGGTCAGCTGGCTGCTGCGCTCCAGGGCCCAGTGCCGTGCCTCCAGGACCACGACCGGAGTCACCAAGGTCCAGCGCACCATCAGGCTACCGATCCACACGACTGCGCCCACCGACACCGCGGCAAGCACCAGTACCAGGACCATGCCGACCGAGCCGAAATCGGAGTAGGCCCCGGACAAGCCCGCAGGCATCAGAGTCGCAACCAGCACCACACTGATCAGCCCCACCATTACCGCCGCGGCGGCGGCGATGGCGACCACCACGGCGGTCGCGTTCACGCACAGCCACGGCAGGGTGTCGAGGCACTCGAACAACGCCACCGGCCAGCTCTTGGCCGTACCGGTCTCTCTCGCATCGATCACCCGCAGGAGGGCGGCCGTGGCCCACAGCCCGGCGATCAGGGAGAGGAACGTTGCAAGCGCCATACGCGCCGGATCCGCATACCCCATCCCGCCGCGCAGACCCACGGTGTTCAACACCCATTCCACGGGCAGGATGACGACCACGGTGAGGCCCACGGCGGTGCCGAGAAATCGCCACATCAGCGTGAGGCTGCGCGCCACCGCGTCGAGCACCACCAGGCCCCCCCCGTCGACTCGTTGCGTCGTCATCGTGCGCTTTCCGGGCTACAAGGTCGCCAACAGCCGCTCCATCATGATCCGCGCCGGGGACTCGCCGGTGAGTCTTTCCACCTCCCGCATGCCCGTGGGGGACGTGACATTGATCTCGGTCAGGTGCTCCCCGATCAGATCGAGTCCGACGAACCGCAGGCCGCCGGCGAGCAGGCGCTCACCCACCTCGGCCACCAGGCGCCGCTCCCGGTCGGTCAGCCTCGCGGGTGCCGCGGTGCCGCCCGCCATGAAGTTGCCGCGCAACTCGCCGGGGCGCGGGAGGCGATTGACCACCCCGATCACTGCCCCGTCCCATAACAATACCCGTTTGTCCCCCGCCTCGATCTCGGGCAGGTAGCGCTGCACCAGGACATAGCGCCGCCCCCGGTCGGTGGCGGTCTCCACCAGGGCGCACAGGTTGGGGTCGTCGCCGCGCAGCAGGAAGATGTCGCGCCCACCCATGTAGCCCGGGGGCTTGACCACCGCTGCGCCCATCTCCACCACGAACGACAGGATCCGCGCCATCGACATGGTGGCGATCGTCGGTGGCGACCATTCGGGAAACGCGAGCACCGAAAACTTTTCATTGACGTCGCGCAGGCCGCGGGGATCGTTGATCACCGGGCAGCGGGCGAGGGAGAGGACATACGTTGCACAGATGTAGTCGAGATCGAACGGCGGGTCCTTGCGCATCAACACGCACGCGTAGTCGTCGAGACACCGCTCGCCCGCCTCGCCGATCTCCAGGTACGGCGGTCCGGCCGCCACCCGCAGCGGCCGTGCCACCGCCCACGGCGCGGCGCCCCGCGCGTCAAGGTCGGCCAGGGTGATGGCCTCGAATCGCGCCCCCATCGGCTCGGCCGCCGCCATCATCGCGTATGTCGAGTCCTTGCCAAAGGCGAGGGTGGCGGGCTCGTCCATCACCACGCCGATCACGGGGCCGCTACTCATCCGCGGATCCAACCACAGCGCACATGGGCGGCCAAGGGCTAACCGGCATTTCTCACCATGGCTGCTGCACACTTACCGGAACCGACGCGCGAAACGGCTGCCGACGCGTAGGGCCCAATTCATTCGACCGACTCCGTGTCTCCGGTCCCGCCGGCGTCGTGCGAATGAATTCGCACCTACGGCACGGGCGTACAGTGAAGAACGAGCGGACAACGTCGCGGTGGTGAGAAATGCGGGCTGACCGGTATTTCCTGGTCCACCATTCATGGCTCCCAGCGATATCCTGCGGTGGTGGTGGCGTTGAGGGCTGGGCTCGCGGGCACCGCTCGGCAGCCACCATTCCACCGCCAACTCTCCGCGCCTCACCGATGACCCTCCCTTTGCCCGACTGGTTGGAACGACTCCTCGAAAACGGTGCGGCGGTGCGCGACCTGGGCGATGGGATCGGCTCATTTCTGCCACCAGACACCGAACCGGGCGGATACGACCGGTTCGCCGCGATCTACGACGCGGTGGTGAGCAATCGCGCGTACAACGCCGCGTTCTGGGGCGTGCCACCCGCAGCACACCCACGGTTTGCCGCCCGCGCCCTGGCCAGCGCTCCGCCGGGGGTGGTCTTGGACTGCCCGTGTGGCTCCCTGCTCTTCACGGCGCATCTCCATCCCCCACCCGATTCGCACCGCCTGCTACTGGTCGACCGCTCCGAGGCGATGCTCCGGCGCGGTCGTGAACGCCTTCGCGGTGTGCGCGACTCGTCACGGGTGTGCCTGATGCAGGGAGACCTCTTCAACCTGCCGTTGCGCACGGAGAGTCTGGCGGCGGTGACGAGCTACGGCGGGCTGCACCTGTTCGCCGAGCGCGGTCGCATGATCGACACCCTATGGGACCTCGTGCGCCCGGGCGGCTGGCTGTTTCTCTCGACCTTGATCGCCGGAGAACGGGCCACCGGCGACTGGTTGCTCCACCGCCTCCACCGGGCGGGACAGGTCGCCGAGCCATTCGGGCGACAGGCGTTGATCGATGTCCTGCCGCCCCAGGCCACGGTCCACGTGCGCGGCAGCTGGGCGTTTATTGCGATCCAGAAGCCGCGCTCCCCTAAGAAATGAGCTAAACTGTGGAACGGAGAAAGGATTTCGGCACGGAGGTGACCATGATCGGGGCCACCCAGGGCAGCGTCGTCGGCGCCATCCGCCAGCGGCTCAACGAAGCGCGGGTCATTGCCTTGCAACTCTGTGGTCGGTTCGGCAGTGGCAAGACTTCATTGGTGGAGCATCTCGCCAGCTCGCTCCAGAACCTCGAAGGGGTCGGCATCCTGTCGCCGGCACTGCCCGCAGCGTCGGCACCCGTCGCGACGACGGACGAGGTGGGAGTGTGGTACGCGCCGGGGGTTAGCCACTTTACCCCGGAGATCTTTCTCCACCTGCTGGACGAGCTGCCGCTACACGCCCTCGACTTCCTGTTCCTGGAAGAAAACCGTGACCCGACCTGTACCCCGCCGAGGGTCCTCGGCTGTCACGCCCGGGGCCTGCTCTTCCCGGTGACCGGCGGCCTGCACCAGGTCGAGGAGGCCGCTGAGGCCATCGTGCGCAGCCACTTCATCCTCCTCACCCACGGGGATCGGCGTGACGAGGCGGCGTTCGATGTCGACGCCGCTCGGGTGACCATTGGTCAGATCAACGACACCATCCCCGTCTTCCTGCTCTCCCACACGGAACACTCCGAATGGATGGAGTGGCTCGCCTACCTCGAAGGGCTGCGCCGCGAGCACCACCAGACCAAGGTGGTGACGGAGCCGTCCCCGGAGTTCTACTTCGGCTGAGCCTCGGCGGTTGGCGGTGAGGCGGGGCGAGGTCGAGGGTTGCGAGTGCAGCCGTCCGGCGGCTGTCGTCCGGAACGGAGGGTGCGCTGACACACCGCCGGGAGGGACCGCACGCGGTCTTTTCACCCGCCGGCAGAGGTTGTAGAAGCGGGCGGTGGCCGGGACACAATTGGCCCGCCATCCCTTCCCTGGCTCTTCCGCCCGCCGCCCACCCGTCGTGACCCACGCTCACGGGTCGCCCATCGTCGCATGACACTCCAGCGTCCCGTGTCCGGGGATCACCGGATCAAGACAGCGGTCTTCAACCTCCTCGTCAATCCCCTGAGCCCGTACCGCCAGTGGGTCGACCTCGCGATGGTCGTCGTGGTGGTTGGCTCGGTGATCGCCCTGTTCGCGGAGACCTCGCTGCCGTCCACGGTCCCGATGGCCGTCTGGGCGCGGCGCATCGAGCACGTGGTCGTGCCGCTGTTCATCGTCGAATACCTGCTGCGCCTGTGGGTGGCCAGCAACTTCATCGACGACTACCGCACCCTGCGCCGCCTGCCGTACGGCCTCCCTCCTTGCAGCGCGATGTGGAAGGCAACGCAGCCGAAGCTCGCGTTCGTAGTCCATCCGTTGAGCATCGTCGACCTGCTGGCGATTCTGCCCTTCTTCCGGCCGTTCCGCCTGATGCGGGTCTTCCTGCTGTTCCGCTTCCTGAAGCTGTTGCGCTACAGCACCCACATCGGCGAGCTGCTGGTGGCGTTTCGCGAACGCTCCTGGGAGCTGGGCATGGTCGCCCTGCTGTTCCTCGGGGTACTGACCCTCTCCAGCTTCTCCATCTACATCCTCGAAGCCGACATCAATCCCCACATCGCCACCCTCGGCGACGCCTTCTGGTGGGCCATCGTCACCATCACCACGGTCGGTTACGGCGACGTGGTGGCGGTGACCGGCATCGGCAAGGTCCTGTCCGGCGGGATCATGCTCTCCGGCTTCGCCTTCCTGGCATTCCTCACCTCGATCATCGCGTCCACCCTCACGGAGAAGCTCCTCACCCTGAAAGGCAAGAAGACCATGCAAGACGCCATCAACAAGCTGCGCCAGCACTATGTGGTGTGCGGCTACGGCCAGGTCGGCGAGACCGTCGCCGACGAGCTGGCTGCCGCGCGGATGCCGTTCGTGGTCCTGGAGCGCGACCCGGAGCGCGCCGAGGTCGCGGCCAAGAAGGGGTACGCGGTGCACGTCGGCAGCGCCGTGGACGAGGAGGACCTGGCGGTGGTGCGATTGGGTGAGGCGGCCGGGCTGGTGAGCACCATGTCGAGCGAGGTCGAGAACGTCTACACCGTGCTCAGCGCGCGCGAGACCAATCCCGGGATCCACATCGTCGCCCGCTCCTCGGGGCCCATCGCCGACAAGAAGCTGCGGCGCGTCGGCGCCAACCGGGTGATCTCCCCCACCTCCACCGGCTCACGGCACATGGCCCACGTCCTGCTGCGACCGACGGTGTCCGACTTCGTGGAGATCGCCATGAGCTCCACCGGCGCGGAGCTGCAGATGGAAGAGATCCCCATCCCCGCCCGCAGCAAGATCATCGGCCAGACGCTGCAGGCGAGCGGTCTGGGACGCGACTACCGGGTGCTGGTGGTGGCGGTCAAACGCGCCGACGGCACCCTGAACACCGTGCCGCCCGGCAGCACGGAGGTCCAGGAAGGCGACGTGTTGCTGTGCATCGGCAGCCTCGACGACCTGGAACGCCTGCGCCGGGCGTGGCAGCGCGGCGGGTAGTGCACATGGCGCGGGACGACAGACCATCGCGCCCGAGACTGGGAGTCAGCCTCGGCTCGGGCTCCGCCCGCGGCTGGGCGCACGTCGGGGTGTTGAACTGCCTCCAGGAGGTGGGCATCCGTGTCGACGCGGTGGTCGGCTCCAGCATCGGTGCCGTCGTGGGCGGCGCCTTTGCCGCGGGCCGACTGCGACTCCTCGAAGAGCGCGTGAGGCGACTCGACCTGCGCTCCTACCTCAGCCTCTTCGATCCCGTCCTGCCACGCGGCGGAATGATCGCGGGTGCCCGCGTACGGGATTTCCTGCGCCCGGTCCTCCCCGGCCGCATCCAGGACCTGCCCATCCCGTTCACCGCGGTCGCGACCGACGTGCGCGGTGGCCAGCCGTGTTACCTGCGTCGTGGCCCTCTCTTGCGCGCCGTGCGTGCAAGCTACTCGGTACC
>JASFUG010000047.1:0-12616 GCA_050050395.1 Nitrospirota bacterium | reverse complement strand
AATGACGGGCGACCCACGACCGAAGCGTAGGGTCGTTCCGACGACGGGAGCCAAAACAAAATAGCGTGGCAGGCCTGCGCCCGCCACGCTTTTGTCACCCCCCCTGGAATCATCGGCCCGCATCGGGCTGATTCGCTATTGCTGGTGTTGCCCGCTGGGCGGCACTCGGTGCCGCCCTCTCTTGTTGTAGTTATCTGAATAAACGGGGTAATCAGGTCCTTCCTAGTGGTTGTCGCCGACGACTCCGCTGAAGAACTTCGGACCAGCGCCGAATGGCGGTTGCACCAGGGTGGTGTCCGGCGTGTTATCGGGCTGGCCGATCTGCTCGCTCGGATCCTGTGGCAGGTTGCCCGGCTTCTTGGAGTCCACGGTGACCACGCGGCCCTGATCGACACCGAACTGGGCCTCGGTCACCATCTTGCCGGACAGGCTGTCCAGGAAGCGGCGTAGCGCGTGCACCGGGTGCAGGAAATTATCGGGGGCCACCTGCAGTACGGTGGCGCCGATGATGACACCCTCATCGTTCACCGGGTCGGCGAGGGTGATGGTGCTGGTGTAGTCGTCCGGATCGTCGAGCTGGAAGAACTTGTGGTGTGCACCGCCGCCCGTTCGGCAGACGTCATCGAGTGGGTTGCCATGGCCGTAACACGAGGCAAAGACGTAGCGCTTGCTGAGATCCAGCGGTTGCCCCCCGATCCTGGTCTCGACGATGCGGCCGCTGGAGCTGCTGAACGGCCGGTTCTTCAAGTCGATCTTCTGCTCCATGTTGGCCAGCCCAAGATACCAGCCGCCCCGCTGCAGGAAGGTATTGCGGTTGAACACGGCGCCGAGAATGACGTCGAGGCTGTTCTGCACCGCCTGGCCGGAGAAGTCGGCGATATTGACCGCCGGCGCGATCGGGAACCAGGTATAGAGGTCGCGCAGGGTGATCGACTGCCCAGCCAGCACGGCGTTGCCGAAGCGGAAACCGTTGGCCATGGAGATGTCCACGCCGTCCTCCCAGCCGGGTACCGTGGTCACATCGGGCACGCTATTGGCGACGGCGAGGATGCCGTCGGCGATGAAGTTGTTCAGGGTGTCTTCCAGCACGTGGTGGCGCAGCAACAGGGTGTCGGTGGAACCCACTACCGTGTCGAGGTCATCGACCAGCTGCAGACCCTTGATGGCGGGATTGCCGCCGAAGCCGCCGGGCATGAAGGTATGGCGTTGGACCATGCCGTCGGTGCCCCCGATGAAGCCCTCCTCCATGGCCGCGACCAGGGCCGACATCTCGGTGTTCTCCGCGACGTTTTCGTCGACCGGGATCCCCTCCCAGGCGAAATCGACCACATCGCCACCGTCGACCGCCAGATCGAGGCGGCCGACGTACATGTCGCGGTTGGTCTCGACGACGATCGCCGCACCATTATGCAGCTGCTTCAGCTCCCCCTTGCTCAAGGGGCCCCCGGGACTGGTGCGTGTGACCTTTTTGTCTGTGGCGAGGAAGGCACCGTGGGTGATCTCGTGAGTGTGCGCCGAGTACATCACGTCAATGTCCTTGAAGCTCTGCGCGATCTTGAGGTTCTGGGAGAGGCCGAGCTCGGACTGCACGACGATCAGCTCAGCGCCCTCCGCCTTGACCTCGTCGAGGATGGCGGGTAGCTCCTCGACACCCTGGGTGAAGCGCAGCCCGATGTTGAAGGCGTCGGCCTGCTGCGGAACGATCGCTGCGGTCAGACCGATCACCGCAATCTTCACCCCGCCGCGATCGAGGATCCGGTAGGGATCCAGCACCCGCTTGCCGTGCAACGGGGTCGGTAGGGGAGCGGAGTTGTACACGTTGACCGCCACGGTCGGCATTTGGGCCTTGATGACACTCTGACCGGGCGGAGTCGGAAAGGGGGCGGTCGCGAGGTTCTCTTCGCAGAGGTACCCACTGGCGGCATCGGTGAGGCCCGGAATCACCGGGACGTCTCCACAGCCGATGTAGCCGGCCATGACGCGAATGTTCGGCGGGATGGTCGGAAACGGCGGCGTGGTTGCGAACCGGTTACGGAACACCGCCGCGCCGTAGGCGAAATCCCAGTTCCCGGGGGTGAACACGTCGATCCCGAAGGCGTTCATCGCCGCCATCATGGCATCGCCCACGGTAAACAGGGTTTCGGCGCTGCCGTGGGTCAGATCGCCGACGGAGAGCAACACCGCTTCCGGGTTGTCGGCGCGGATGTCGTCGACCACGGTCTTCAGCCGGGCAAGGCCACCGGCACTGATGACCTGCCGTTCATTGCCATCGCCATCGGTGAGCACCGCTGAGTGCGGAACCAAGGTGCCGTGCAGGTCCCCCATCTCGATCAGCGTCACGTATGAATCGGACGCCTGGGCCGTGGCGAGGCCAAGGGGGCAAAGGAACAAGCTCGACGCCAACGCGGCGCTCCCCGCCTTCTTAACAAGGTCGTGCATAGCCATGAGTAATCCTCCAGTAGAGTTGTTGAGCTGATAGGACATGGCTTTTCGTGGCGGTGGTTGTTCGTGTGCCAGTGGACATTGCAACAACGAGCTGGTCGAGCCGTTCCTATCTCCGCGGTCGATGCCCCAGGCTGCGAAGCCTCTTGGAGCGCACCCAACGTGACGGGAGACAGGACGGGAGTAAATTCGGATACTCCCGCGTTTTTGTCAGGGTTTTCCCTAACCCGCATTCGACGCCAACACCATCTTCATCAGCTCGGCCAACGATCCGGCTCCGGTCTTGTCCATCACCCGGGCGCGATGGGCCTCGACGGTCTTCTCACTGATGCAGAGGGTGTCGGCGATGGACTTATTGGTCTTGCCGTCGACGATCAGATCCAGCACTTCGCGCTCGCGCGGCGTGAGCTGTTCCAGCCGGCGGCGCAACTCGGCCTGCCGTTGGCGGTCTGCTTCCCCGAGCAGACTGTCCGCGATCGCCTTCTGAACCAGGTCCAGGAAGACCTGATCGTTGAAAGGCTTCTGGATGAAGTCCATGGCGCCGTCCTTCATGGCGCGTACGGCCATGTCGACGTCGCCATGGGCGGTCATGACGATCACGGGGAGGCGGATATCGCGTGCAGCCATCGCCTGTTGGAGCTCCAGGCCGCTCATCCCCGGCATGCGTACGTCGGTGACCAGGCATCCCGTCTGACCCGGGCGGACGACCTTGAGAAAGTCCTGGGCGGACGCGAACAGCGCGACCTTCAGGTTCACCGACGCGAGCAGCCAACGCACGGATCGGCGGAACGACTCGTCGTCATCGACGACGAACACGGTCGGCTCGTGATTGATCGCCCCCATGTCACGACTCGATCGGCAGGGTGAACCGCATATCCGAGCCGTTCTCGTTCGACGCAGCGACCCACAGCGATCCATGGTGGGCCTCGACGATGGAACGCGTGATCGACAGGCCGAGCCCCATCCCCCCGCGCTTCGTCGAAACGAAGGGGTTGAACATGTTCTCCTGAATATTCTGGGGAACGCCGGCACCGGTGTCCCGCACCGAGACCTCCACCGTGCCACCGCCGTTTACCGTCGTCGCGATGCTCAGCCTGCGTTGGCCGGCGGGCTGGCCGCTCATCGCCTCGATGGCATTGCGGGCGAGGTTGAAGATCGCCTGCTCGATCTGAATCACGTCGGCGGTGATCCTTGGCGGCGGCTCGGCGAGGTGCAGCGCGACACTGATCCCGCTGTTTTGCGCATCGAGATCCAGCAGGCCGGCGACCTCGCGAATGATCTCATTGAGATCGGTGCTCTGAAGCTGGCGATTCTCCTTGTGAACGAAGTCCCGGATGGAGCGGATGAGCTCCGCCGCCCGGTCGGCTTGCCCCGAGACCTGCTCCAGGGCATCCAGCATCTCCATCGTATCGCTCTCCCCGGCGCGTAACCGCCGGATGCAGCCGCGCGCGTAGTTGTGGATGGTCGCCAGGGGATGGTTCAGCTCGTGGGCCAGCTCCGACGCCATTTCACCCATGGCGTTCAGGCGTGCGGCGTGTGCCAGCTCCGCCTGGCGCTGGCGAGCCACCTCCTCCGCCCGCCGGCGTTCGGCGACCTGCCGCTCCAGCTCCTGATTCGCGAGCGACAGCTCGCGCGTGCGACGGGTCACGAGGAACTCGATCCAGGCGGCCCAGGTCGCGGTCAGGACCAGGATCACCGCGGCGAGGACGATCCACGGCCCGTAGTACTTGAAGACGTCTGCCACCGTGATGTTCCCGAGGTCTTGGTACGGGCCGATGCGCAGCTCGCGGAACAGGTCGTGGACCGGCGTGTAGTCGAGCGGTACCGTCCAGCCACCGTAGACGCCCTCCCGCGCCGCCGGGCTGTCGGCCGGCATGCTCAAGAGCGCGATCGCCACGTTCTGCGCCAGGTCGTGGGGCGTGTTGTGCAGGCGCGAGAACGGCCACTCGGGATAGAGACGGGTGCTCACCGCGAAGGGGAACCCGGGATAGTGCCGGGCGTTGAGCACGCGAAACTCCGATAGCTCGATCTTCCCCTCGGCCTCCAGGGCATCCAGGGAGCCTGTGCGGAAGGTCCCCGCATCGACCCTGCCGTCGCGGACGGCGAATGCCACCCGTTCTTGCGGAAAGCCGCTGAACCTCAGCTCTGCGAAGTCCTCGAAGGGATCGATGTCGTGATCCTTCAATTCCCGCCACGCCATCTGAAACCCCCCGAATCCGTCCGGCTTGACGGCCATGAACCGCTTGCCCTCGATGTCCCTCAAGGTCTGAATGTCATGCCGGTCGGCGCGGGTGAAGATGACGGCACCGAACACGTTCCCCGCGGCGACCTCGCCCGGCGCCCGCAGGGTGGCGATGCGGCTGATGCCGTACCTGGCTTCCAGCGCGACGTAGTTGCCGGTGTTCGTGAGGATGAAGTCGACGTCGCCACGCTGCGCAGCGGTGCTCACCTCCTCCAGGGTCAGCGGCTCGATGTGGAACGTGTAGCCGGCGATCGCCTCACTGAGATAACGAGCGGTCGGCGACCATCGCTGTAGGCAGTTCTCCGCACCGCGATACGCGAGAACGCCGATCGTCACGGAGCGCTCCGCCGCCCAGGACGGCGTGCCGCCGATTCCACCGCCGCATAGTGCCAACAAGAGGAAGACGCGAATCGCGACCATCCGGCGCAGGGTATCACGCCGCGTAGCGCCCCCTTGGCATGCCGGTGTAGCGGCCTGCAGCGCGGTCCGGCCGCACCGACCCAATAGGGCTGACCGTTGAAAGCGGATCGCTAACAGCTATACGACCACGTTCACCAGCCGCCCCGGCACCACGATCACCTTGCGCGGTGGCTTGTTGTCCAGCCACTTTTGCACCGCGGGGTCGGCGAGGGCGACACCCTCCAGCTCCGCCTCGGGCGTGTTGGCGGCGACGGTGACGCGGCCGCGCACCTTGCCGTTCACCTGCAACACCAGCTCGATCTCCTCTTCCTTGGCGAGGTTCGGGTCGTAGTCGGGCCACGGTGTGGCATGGAGGGGCTCGCGGTGGCCGAGGGCCTCCCACAGCTCCTCGGTCAGGTGCGGGGCGAACGGGTTGAGCAGGTGGACGATGGTCTCCACGGCCTGACGGCTCAGGTCAGGATCGGGCGCATCGCCGGCACGGTAGGCCTGGGTCGAGTTGGTCAGCTCCATGATGGCGGCGATGGCGGTGTTGAAGTGGAAGGCCTCCTCCGCGTCGCGGGTCACCTTGCGGATCGTCTGGTGGACGCGGCGGACCAGGTCCATCTCGGCCTTGCCGGACTCCGGGGCCGCGCTCCCGTCATCGGTGATCGCGGCGACCTGGGCGGCGAGGCGCCAGACGCGGGCCAGGAAGCGGTACGCGCCCTCCACCCCCTCCTCGCTCCATTCCAGGTCGCGCTCCGGCGGCGCGGCGAACAGGGAGAAGAGGCGTGCGGTGTCGGCGCCGTAGCGATCGATCAGGGCATCGGGATCGACCACGTTCTTCTTCGACTTGGACATCTTGACCACCCGGCCCTGCTCCGCCGGCTGGCCGCAATGGCGGCAGGCACCGCCTTCCACCTCCTCCGGCAGGAGCCAGCCGTGGGTCGCGCAGCGCCACGTCTCCTTGCACACCATGCCCTGGGTGAGCAGCCGGGTGAATGGCTCGTGGGCGGAGAGGTAGCCCAGATCGCGCAGGACCTTGGTGTAGAACCGCGCGTAGAGCAGATGCAGGACCGCATGCTCGATGCCGCCGATGTACTGGTCGACCGCCATCCAGTAATCGACCTCCCGCCGGTCGAAGGGGCCGCGGGCGATCTCCTCTGCGGTGAGGCGCAGGGCATCGCCGGTCGCATCACCACGCGGATCGGGAGAGGCGAACCGCAGGAAATACCACGACGACTCCAGGAAGGTGTCGAAGGTATCGGTCTCGCGCCGTGCCGTGGCCCCGCAGGCGGGACAGGTGGCGACGACGAAGCCGTCGTGGGTCGCCAGGGGTGATCCCCCCTCCCCGGTGAGGGCCACGTCCTCGGGCAGGACCACCGGCAGCTCCTCCGGCGGCACGGTCTGCATGCCGCAGGCATCGCAATAGACCACCGGGATCGGCGCGCCCCAGTAGCGCTGGCGGGAGACCCCCCAGTCACGCAGCCGGTAGGTGACCGCCGGGCCGCCCTGAGCGGTCTCGCCGAGCCAGCGGGCCACGGCACCCTTGCCTTCCTCCGAGGGCAGGCCGTCGAACTGCGCCGAGCCGACCATCACGCCGGTGGCCTCGTAGGCCGCCTCCATGGTGGCGCCGTCGAGAGGCTGCGGCGCGCCGTCCTCGCCGAGGGGATAGATCACCGGCCGGATCGGCAGGTCGTACTTCTTGGCGAACTCGAAATCACGCTGGTCGTGGGCCGGAACCGCCATCACCGCGCCGGTCCCGTAGCCCATGAGGACGAAGTTGGCCACGTAGATCGGCACCGGCTCGCCGGCTCCCGGTGGCAGGCAGTAGGCGCCGGTGAAGACGCCCTCCTTGTCCTGAGCCACGTCTTCCCGCGCTAGCGCGGCGACGCTGGCGAGCCTCGCGCTCAGCGCCTCGACCGCCGGCCGCCGGGCGGCGGTGGTGATGCGGTCGACCATCGGGTGTTCCGCCGCCAGGGACAGGAAGGTCACCCCGAACAGGGTATCCGGCCGGGTGGTGAAGACCTCGATCTCGTCGCTCGAATCGACCACCGGAAAACGGATGCGCGCGCCCTCCGAGCGGCCGATCCAGTGGCGCTGCATGGTGCGCACCTTATCCGGCCAGCCGTCGAGGCGATCGAGGTCGTTCAGCAACTCCTCGGCGTAGTCGGTGATCCTCAGGAACCACTGCTCCAGCTCCTTGAGCAGCACCGGGTTGCCGCACCGCCAGCAGGCGCCCGCCTCGACCTGCTCATTGGCGAGCACCGTAGCGCAGGTGTCGCACCAGTTGACCTGGGAGCGCTTCTTGTAGGCGACTCCCCGCTCCACCATGCGGATGAAGACGAGCTGCTCCCACCGATAGTAGGCCGGGTCGCAGGTCGCGAACTCACGGTCCCACGGAATCGAAAGACCGAGCTTACGTAGCTGCGCGCGCATGTACGCGATGTTCTCCCGGGTCCATTTGGCCGGATGGACGCCCCGCTCGATGGCGGCGTTCTCCGCCGGCATACCGAAGGCGTCCCAGCCCATCGGGTGGAGGACGTGACAGCCGCGCCGCCGCTTCAATCGGGCCACCACGTCGCCGATCGCGTAGTTGCGCACGTGACCCATGTGGATGCGCCCCGACGGGTAGGGGAACATCTCCAGCACGTAGTACTTGTCCCCCGCGGCGTCGCTCGCCACCCGGAAGGCTGCGGTGTCGTGCCACCGTGCCTGCCACTTCGCCTCGATCTGCTGCGGCTCGTACCGTTCGTCCATTCTCGGGTCCGTCTTACCGTGGTGCCACGTCCTCCGTCAGCGCGCTATCCGACGATGCCGCCTTGATCCATCTAAGGGAGGCAGGAAGGGGCAAGAAGGCAGGATCTGCGGATCTGCCAAGGCGCCTGGATCGCCGCCTTCCTGCTTTCCTGTTTCTTTCCCGCATTCCTCAGAGGGAGCCCTGCACCGCCCTGCGCGCAGCTATCGGTCGGGGCTCTCGAGAAACTTGAACATCGGCGAGGTCGAGTCCAGCACCGCGGTCGATCCCTGGCCGAGGGTGACGCGGTAGGCGTCCAGGGTACGCAGGAAGGTGTAGAATTCCTCATCCTGCTGGTAGGCCGCGGCGTAGATCTTCACCGCCTCGGCCTCCGCCTGCCCGCGGATCTCCTCGGCCTCACGGTTCGCCTCGGCGAGCAGGATGGCGCGCTGCTTGTCGGTCTCGGCGCGCAGCTTGGCTGCCTCCTCGGCCCCCTCGGAACGATAGCGCTTGGCGATCCGCGCCCGCTCCGAGGCCATCCGTGCATACACCGACTCTTCGACCTCCCGCGGCAGGTCGGCCCGCTTGATGCGCACGTCGAGGAGCCTGATCCCGTACTCCTCGGCCTTCGCCGAGGACTTCTCCGTTACCTCGTCCATGATCCCCTGGCGGTGCTGGTCGATGATGTCGCTCTGGGCGACCTTGGCGAGCTCCTCGCGCAGCTCGGAGAAGATGATGTCGTCGAGGCGCGACTGCGCCCCCTGGATGGTACCGACTCGCTGGTAGAAGGCGAGGGGATCGGCGATACGCCAGCGCGCGTAGTTGTCGATCACCAGGTTCTTCTTGTCCAGGGTGAGGACCTCCGCGGGCGAGGCGTCGTAGTTGAGGAGCCGGGCATCGTACGTCCTAAGCTGCTGGATGAAGGGCAGCTTCCAGTGCAGTCCCGGCTTCTCGATCGAGCGCTTGAACTTGCCGAGCTCGGTGACGAGCACCACCTCGGTCTCGTCGACCGTGAAGACGACCTGGGTGGCAACCAAGACGAGGACGAGGACGACGGGCCCGATCAGATTGATGCGCTTCATGGCTGCTCCTCGTTCTTGGGCTGGGCCGCCGCCGCCATGCCGCTCAGAGGCAGGGTCTGGAGCAGATTGCCCGCGGCCTCCGGGTTGATGATGTACTTCTGAATCCCCGGCAGCACTGCCTCCATGGCCTCCAGATAAAGACGCCGGCGAGTCACCTCCTTCGCCTTCTTGTATTCGGTCAGCACATTCAGGAAGCGATTCGCGTCACCGTGTGCGCGCTGCACCCGCTCCGCCTTGTACGCCTCCGCCTCGCGCCGAATCTGCTCGGACTTGCCACGCGCCTTGGGCAGGACGTCCTCCTGGTAGCCCTTGGCCTCGTTGATCAGGCGTTCGCGATCCTCCTTGGCCCGTACCACGTCCTTGAAGGCGTCTTCCACCTGCTTCGGCGCCTGCACCGTCTGCAGCTTCACCGCGGTGATCAGAATGCCGGCCTCGTAGAGATCGGAGATCTCCTGCAAGAGCTCCCGCGTTCGGACCTGAATCTCCAGCTTGCCCGTGGTGAGGACGTCGTCGATCTTCGAGGAGCCGATGACTTGGCGCAGGGCGACCTCGCCGGCGTTGTGCAGGGCCAGGTCGGGTTGAAAGACGTTGAACAGGTAGGCCTTCGGATCCTTGATGCGGTACTGGATGATGAGCTGACAGTCGACGATGTTCTCGTCGCCAGTCAGCATCAACGACTCCTTGGGAAACGGCTGGTAGCGCGCCGGGGGACCGGGGCTGATGGTGCGAAAGCCAATCTCCAAGCGCTGTACCTGGGTGACCTTCACCTTGTCCACCCGATCGATCCCGCGCGGCATCTGGAGATGGAAACCCGGTTCGAGGACGGTCACGGCGGCACCGAAACGCCGCACCACTCCCTGTTCGTCCGGACCGATGATGTACACTCCGCTGAAGCCCCAGAGCAGCAATGCAGCGAGCAGCAACAGGCCGCCGCCGGGCAGGTTGGAGCGGAGGCGACCGACGAATTCCTCGAACTGCTTGGCGACCTCTTGCGGAGTCGGGGGACGACCCTGACCCCACGGGTTACGCGGTGGAGTTTCCCAAGGCATGGATGAGCGCTCCGGTCTGAAGGAGGGGAAGAGGTGCCGCCGCTGGAGGGCAGCGATGGTAACACCCGCTTCCGGGAGCTACCACCACGCGATGGCCGTGTCACCGGCCGTCGTCTACCCTAGCTTGATCCTTCCGCCCGCGGTCGACAACGACAACCGAAACGATTCTCTAATTCTTCACCCGCAGGAAACGGACACCGACGATGAACCTGATCAAGTCCGAGGTGTTGGCAGTGGCACAGAAGATCGAGGAGGACGGCATCGCGTTCTACAAGGCGATCGCCCCGCACACCAAGGACCTCAAGGCGCGCGCCGTCTTCTACCGCCTCGCCCACGACGAGGCCCTGCATCTCGACGGCTTCAGCGCCTTACTCAAGGTTCCGGCCGACGATAACGCTTACGATGACGCGGCCATGCTCACATCGTATGTACAGGAGACCATCCGCTCGGACATCTTTCCATCGGCCACCGATGCGCGACGCATCGCCCGCGCCGCCGATGGATTGCTCGCCGCGGTCGACCTCGGTCTACAAGCAGAGCGACAGTCGGTCGCCTTTTATGAGCGCATGGTGACCGCGTGTACCAACGAAGAAGGAAAGGCGGCGTTTGCCGAGCTCCTGGCGGCGGAACGCGAGCACGTGGCGACCCTCGAGGGGCTGCGCCGAACCGTACAAAACCGTTACGCGTGATCCTGCGTGGCTGGACGCCGGACACTCCGAATCACCTCCTGTGAAACCGATCAAGCTCACCCACCTCGATGCGCCAGCTCCCGGTTCGCCGGCGCCGGCGAGACCCGCACCCGTACCGATCCCGGGAGATGCGATCCACGCGGACCGGGCAAACCTCTTTCTGGATGGCATCCACGTCGCCACGGTCACCGTCGTGGTCTACGAGGAGGAGGAGATCCAGCCTCCCCGTCCCGGCTGCAACAGCCACTTCCTGCGCGCCCGGGGACGGTTCATCGATACCACCTACTCGGTACGTTCCGTCGAAGGCGGGCCGGAAGGGGCAGTCCACTCGTTCAAACGCTCCATCGAGGAGCGCATGCGAAAAGGGAAGCTGTAGCGCTCCGCTTCGCCATGCCTTCCGCCGGCCGGGCTCCGGCGCAGAAGGGAATTGCCCCCCGGGGGCAGTCCGCTCAGCCCTATTCCGCGGCCGGGCGGGAATAAACCCCGCCCCTACAAGTTAGCCTTTGGTCAGAATTTTCTCGACCCGGGGCGCCCGCACCCGGCTCGGGGTAGGCATGCCGGCACCGAGGAGGGGACGGAGATAGAGGCGGAACGCGTCGGTCACGTTGGTCCCCGAGGGATCGATGAACTCCGGCGGCATTAACTTGGTGTGCGCTGCGACCTCATGCAGTGGACTCAGGCGGTAGTCGACCGAGTAGAACCCCGTGCGGTGGATCGTCACGGAGCCGTCGCGGTTGTGCCACAGGGCAAACTGCGCGGCCTTCTCCCCCGCCTCGCGTGCCTCCCTCTGGTCGACGTCGGAGACGCAGCCGATGAACGAACGCTGGAGGTAGCCCAGGGTGTCGGCCCGCACCCGCTTGATCTTCAGGCGCTCCTTGATCTGCGTGGAGAGGAGGTCGCCGAGCGCGCCCGTACCGGACAGCTGGACATTGCCGTGCGAATCCCTCTCCACCTCCTTGGCCAGCTGCACGACGATCGGCGTGCCATCGGCGTCATGCACCCCCTCGCTCACCGCCACTACGCACCGGCCATTCTTCTTGTAGACCGTCTTGACGTCGTCGAGGAAGCTATCGATGGAAAAGGTGCTTTCCGGCAGATAGATAAGGTGCGGGCCGTCGTCGGGGTACTTGCGACCCAACGCCGCCGCCGCGGTGAGGAAGCCGGCGTGGCGCCCCATCACCACGCCGATGTAGACGCCGGGGACCGCGCGATTGTCCAGGTTGGCACCGATGAAGGCGGAAGCCACGAAGCGCGCCGCCGATGGATAACCCGGGCAGTGGTCATTGACCATCAGGTCGTTATCGATGGTCTTCGGGATGTGGATGGCACGGAACTCATAGTCGGCCTTCTGCGCCTCTTCATTGACGATGCGCACGGTGTCGGCGGAATCGTTGCCGCCGATGTAGAAAAAGTACCGTGCCCCATGTGCCTTGAGCACGCGGAAGATCTCCTTGCAGTACGCCGCGTCCGGCTTGTCTCGGGTCGAGCCGATCCCCGACGAGGGGGTCATTGCGACGCGCTCCAGGTTGTGGGTCGTCTCCTGGGTGAGGTCGAGAAAGTCCTCGTTGATGATCCCTGAAACCCCGTGCTCCGCGCCGTATACGCGCTCCACCTGCTGGAACTTGCGCGATTCCAGTACGACCCCGACGAGGCTCTGATTGATGACCGCCGTGGGACCGCCTCCCATGGCGACGACGACTTTTCCGACTAGCTTGGAAGACATGGCGCTCCTCAGTGAACGGACAACAAGCCGGGCGGAAGGGTAGCAGCACCCCCACGCACCGAAAACCAGCAACCGGGACGGGCTTGGAACCCTAGCGTCTCGGTCATGTGAATGGGTCACAGGCTCGTCGCAATTACGCCAGCTCGGCTCGCCTGTGCCCCGGCTTGTCTGCGCCTGGCATTCACCCCTTGAGAAGCCGTCGGTAGATGCTCTCCTCGAAGCCCGCCATGATTCCGGCCGGCGTCCGCAACACCGG
>JASFUG010000046.1:0-12700 GCA_050050395.1 Nitrospirota bacterium | reverse complement strand
CCGCCTCCACCGGCCTACGCGGCCTACGCTCCGAGCTGCGCTTCGCCATCACCGACGCCTTTACCGCCAACGGCATCGAGATCCCCTTCCCCCAACGCGACCTCCACATCCGCTCCATCGACGAAACCGCCGCCGACCGGCTAACGCCGAGACCGCAAGAGGGTTAACCGCAATGGACGCGGATGCACGCAAATCGCGGCGAATAGTCCTTAACGCAAAGGCGCCAAACGACTAGTCGCGTCTGTTTGCGTCCATACGCGGCTTGCTTTGCGGTCACTGGACCAGGGGGCGCAGCGGGGGCACGCGGGAGAGGGCAATGGCGACGACGAGGGCGAGGGAGTAGACCAGGAGGGGCGCCGAGGTCTGCCAGACTATCTCCGGCACGTATCGCGGCCCGACCCACATGATCGGACTGTGGCTAAACAAGGGATGGGCGACGTAGACGCCTAGGGCGAAGCGGCCAATCGCCGGCAGGGGACTCCCGCTCCCCAGGCCGGGGAGGGCGAGGGTGAGGAGCATGGTGCCGACCGCGAAGGGGATGGTCCCGACCACGTAGTTGTGGAGATTGAGGGGTGCCTGAAAGAGGTGGCCGAGCAGCATCACCTCCACGAAGTGTAGGAGCAGCCCGCCCCCTGTGATGGACAGAGCGACCGCCGTCGTGGTGGTGACGTTGTGGGTCGCCAGCCACCAGCCGATGGCGACAAACAGGGTGCTGAAGAATGGGCCGTGGATCGATTGGGTATGGAGGCTGAACCCGACCGGCGTCGCCTGGTACGAGCCACCGAGCAGACCCACTAGGTAGAGAATTGCGGCCAGCGGGAGCAACCACCGCTCCCGTCCGAGGGCGATCGTGGTCGCGAGGATCAGGATGCCGATCAGGAGCGAGGGCAGGAACCAGAGGTGCGGGGCCGTCCCCACCAATAAGAAGTGAATGGGATGCGCCGCCACGTCCAGCAGATTGTCGCGCAGGTTGCGGACCAGGCCGTCGCGAACACCGAGCTCGGCGATCAGAGTGTAGCTCGGCGCCACGACATAGACGGCGGACCAGGCGAGGAAGATCGCGAGGATCCGGCGCACGACACGGCCGGTGGTGACACCAAGGTCCGCACCCGCTATAAGCTTGCGGGTCAAGAGGTAGCCGGAGGCCGTGAAGAAGAACGGCACGGCGAACCGAGACGCCTGATTGATGGTGACGAACAGCAGCGGGCTCTGTTCCTTGAACGGTTCCACGTGGATGCAGACCACCGCCGCCATCGCCACGGCACGCATGGTGTCGACGCCAGCGAGTCTCGGTGATGGATGCGGCATGTGAGGAGGCCATGAGAAGGTCTGAGGGGATCAGGCCTGCGGAATTGTATGTTCGAACTCTGGACCAGAGCACAGACCATTCGCGTGCATTCGTGTCCAAATTGCGTTCATTCGCGGTTCATCTTTTCTTCGTGCCCTTCGTGGTCAAGACCCTTTGCGCCTTAGCGTCTTGGCGTCTTTGCGTTAAATCATTCGATCGGTTCGACTGCCGTCGCTTTACCGGTGCGGGCCGCGCGGGTGCAGGCGTCGGCGATGGCCACGGCGCGTAGGCCTTCCTCCAGGGGGATGGGCGGCGGGCCGCCGGCTGCCAGGGCGGCGGCGAAGGCGCGGAGGGTGTCGCGGACCGTGGGGATGGGCGGGCCCGGGTCGATCGGGCGGACCTCGCTGCCGACCATGAGACGGGCGGTGTTGGCCACGTGGTCGCCGATCAACGTGCCGCCCGCACCCGCCAGCTCGATGTAGCCGGTGCGACCGACGGCGGCGCGGGAGCCGGCCGCGATGGCGAGGAGGTCGCCGCCGTTGAGGCTCAGGGTTGCGGCGAAGCTGTCCTCCGTGTGGCGGGTCCACACCCGACCCTGGGTGCCGGTCACGGAGTCGACCTCGGCGCCCGTGAGGTGGCGCACCAGGTCGAAGCTGTGGACGCCGGTGTGAAGGGTGATGCCACCACCGGCGCGGGCCGGGTCGTCGAGCCAGTGGAGGGTGGAGCGCTCGAAGCGCTGGGTGAGGGTGACGGCGTGGAGCGGCCCGATCTCGGGCAGGCGGTCGCGCAGGGCCGCGACCACTCCGTTGTACCGCACGGTGTGGGCCACCGAGACCCACGCGCCGTGCTCCCGCACGGTGGCCAGCATCCGCCGCCCGGCCGCGACACTCACGGTCGCCGGCTTCTCCAGGAGCAGCGGCTTCCCGGCCCGTGCGGCGAGCGTGACGATCTCCTCGTTGAACGCCGGCGGCACCACGGCGATCACCGCCTCGACCTCATTCTTGGCGATCAACTCTTGGCACGTCGCGAACCCGCGACACCCCAGGTCTTGCGCCACATCGGCGACCCGCACCGCATCGCGGCGTGCGACACCGGCGAGGATGAGACCCGGGACATCCGCACGCACGTGGCTGGCGTAGCGACGCCCGTGCTTGCCCACTCCGATCAGCCCAATCCGCACGCTTACCTCCTCATGACCTGACCGTGCCCCTGGTCGATGTGCGCGGCCTGCGTAGAGTCGACCCCCGACGCCGCCGCCGAGGCACAGAGCGCGCGGAGATCCTCTTGGTTTTCTCTACCTTGTTATCGCTGCCCTGTCTGTCTCCGCGGCGAAACGATGCGGCACGGTGCCGGAGTCCGCTCGTCGGTGATGGCTCCGCCGCCGTGGCGGCCGCTCGTGGTCAGTGCCGGCCGTTGCGCGCCGGGGGACGCAGCGTCGCGACGATGGGGAGGTGGTCGGAGGCCATGCGCGCAAGTCTGCTCTTCCGGGTCTGCGTCGCCGCCAGATAATCATGCGGCTCGATCCAGATCCGATCCAGGGCGAACAGCGGCCAGCCCGCGGGGAAGCTCGGGACGGCCCGCGAGGATCGGAAATGTGAGCGCAGCCAGCGCAACGGCCGGCCCCAGAGGAACCATTCGTTCAGGTCACCGGCGAGCACCGTGATGTCGGGCGACGGTTCGCCGGCACGATCCCGGATCAACCGCAACAGGCGCAGGG
Source organism: Nitrospirota bacterium (assembly GCA_050050395.1). GTDB lineage: Bacteria > CG2-30-53-67 > CG2-30-53-67 > CG2-30-70-394 > CG2-30-70-394 > DASWHD01. The sequence goes on along the minus strand of JASFUG010000046.1, from coordinate 9,695 downwards.
TCTGGATGCGGCGCTCCTCCGGTTGCAGACCCAGGTGGGTCGCGAGGAGTTGAACGGTCAGCCCCCCCCAGCGCACGAGGACCTGGATGGCACCGCGCGGCTCGCGTCCCGCCAGGCTCAGGTCCACCTGTGCCTGACGCAGTACCGGCAAGCGGCAGAGTACAGCGTTGCCGTAGTGGCCATTGGGACGCACGAGAGTCGGCCCCGCGATCGCCTTCCATCCGCTACCGGCGGTGAAGAATTCCAACAGGTCCGGGGCCTCCCGTAGGACCTCCACCTCCTGCAGCGCCACCAGATCGGCGTCAAGATCCCGGAGGACGGATCGCGTCCGTTCGCGATTGTAGTGGCCGTCGCGGCCGATGCAGCCATGGATATTCCAGGTCGCGCAGGTAAGCGTCGGGGCGTGGGCGGCGATGGCGTCAATCCCCCGGGCGTTCCCCGCCCGCCGGCCGCTCCGTCTGGCGGAGCAGCTTGCGGGAGAGCACGAAGGCCGCCAGGACCACGCCGACGGCGACCGCGATGAGGGTCAGAATATTGGCCGGGCTGGGCGCCCGGATGCTGGCACTGACCCGATCCACCAACAGGACGATTGCCATGATGCCCGGTGTCATGCCAAGGAACGTGCCTGCCAGGAAGTCCCGGAATCGGATGTGGGAGGCACCCGCGATCAGGTTAACCACCGTGAACGGGGCCACCGGGACCACCCGCACCACCATCACGGTGAGTAGACCGCGTTTCGCCAGCCTCCGGCTGATCTCACTGACCCGTCTCCCCGCCAGTCGCAGGACGGGACGCCGACCGATCTGGGCGCCCACCCCGTAGCTGGCCAGTGCACTGGCCAGCGCACCGAGCAAGGCGTAAAGGAAGCCCAGGAACGGCCCGAAGGCGACGACGGTCCCGATGATCAGCGCGGTGAGCGGGACGAGCAGAAATCCCCCCACCACGAACGTCCCCACGAGGACCACCGGCGTCCCCGGCCAGCCGCGAATCTCCGCGATGGTCGAACCGAGCTGGGACGGGTGCAGCCACTCGCTGAGTGGCGTGAAACGCCAGGCGGCAGCCAGGCCGGAGAGAGCAAGCAAGGCGACAACCCAGCCCAGCAGCCGCAGGCCGGCCGGCCGGGACCCGCTCTCCGGGACGAAGTATCTGAGCAGGGCGTCGGGATCGATGGGCCGCTCGGGATCGACCAGCTCGACGTCCGTGAGAACCGGATAATCCACCTTTCTCAACACCGGCTCGAGAGGTTCTAGGGTGCGACCGGATCCGCGCAACACCTCGATCGCCCCGATCAACGACCCGTCCCGTTCATCCAGCGCCCGGTCGACCTGGTCCGGAGAAACGTTCAAGTGCTCACCGACAAGGCGGCGGCGGAAGCGACGGATGGCCTCTCGTATGCCATCCTGATCGTCACGGGCCTCGATCGCCAGATCGCACTCCGCATCCAGGCCCATGGACCGGTTGTTGAGATTGGACGAGCCCACGCGGACCAGACGATCGTCGACGACCATCACCTTGGCGTGGAGATTGATGGGCTGGTCTCCGGCATCCGGGTGCTCGGGGTAGTATACGGCAAATCGACCATGGGCATCCGCCGCCCGCAACTGCTCGATCAGGTGGACCCTGATCGCGTCCATGGAGTTGTTGGCCAGCCAACCTTCCGTTCTCAGGGGGAGGATCAGTACGATCTCGGGTCCCCGCGCCTCGCGAAGCCTCTCCCTCATCGCCCGCGCCACGGCACCACAGGTGAAGTACTGGTTCTCGACGTAGATGCACTCGCGTGCGGCGGCGATGGAATCGAGGTAGAGCCGCTCCACTTCCCGCACCTCGTCGCGGCCGTCCATGGCGGGCTCGGTGCGCACGATGGCGACATCCACGTCCGCTACGTCGAAGGGAATGCCATTCCCGTCTCTGGCACCGCCGGGAGCCGTCTCCGGTCGAGGTAGCTGCTCGCCGGTGGCACGGCGCCATCGCTCGCGCGCGAGGTCGCCCAAGGCTGCCGCAGCCGGTCCGGTCACCCCCATCTGCACGTCGTGATATGGGCGACCCCGCGTGCCGTCGACCTTCTTGCGTCGCGGATCGTGCGGACGGTGCTCCGGCGTATCCCAACGGCCCCGGGTCAGGTCCAGCCCGCCGCAGAACGCCAAGGCGTCGTCGATGACCACGACCTTCTGATGGAAGGAAGCCCCGGTGGGGCAGCCGTCGTCCATTTCGAAACGCAGCCGGCGATGGGTCTTCCAAGTCAGTCGATAGCCGGAGACCCACTCCCGGTCCATGGCGAACAGCATCGAGAAGTCCCAGCTCAGGACGTGAATTTGCAGGTCCGGCCTTTGGTCGACCAGGTGGTTCAGGAGCTCGCCAAGCTCCGGAGCCTTGCGCGAAACCTCCTCCCCCTGCAGCTTCAAACGGCTGTAGATGTCCCATGCGAGCACCACGACCTGATCACGTGCCGAGTGCAGCGCTTGGCGTAAGGCATCGAAGTACGTCGCTCCGTCGATGAGGAACGCGACGCGTTCCGCACGACGGATCCGCCAGCAGTTCCGACCGGGCTTCAGGATGGATTCGCCCATGTGCTCACGTTCGACGATCGGTTGCACCGACCCGGCCCGACGGCCGACAGCCAAGCCCCTGCGCGCGAAGAAAGAAATGTAATCCCCGCTCCAAACCCATCGTGTTCCTGACCCTTTGCAAGTCGGCGCCACTGTGCGAGGTATTCACGAGCCCTCAGCGTCACTCCACACCGCCCTCCGCCCACTGGAGTAACCAGGTCAGGGTGGCGGTGAGGACGGGCGCCTGCGCGGAGTCCACGACCCGAACGCCGACCCCGATGATCGACCTGCCCTCGGTCGCCAGCTCCGCTCGCACCCGCGCCTCGTCGACCGCCGTGAGGGATGCACTGGCATACAGCGTGCCACGGGCCGGGTGGCGATACTTCACCTCGCCGCGGCGCAGCACCGCAAACACCTCGGTAGCGAGGTCGCCGAGGCGCCTCAACAACACGGCGCCGCTGCACGCCTCGGCGAGGGAATACTGGGCGCTGGCGTGGATTGTCCCCAGGTGGTTGTGCAGCCCCGGTCCGTCGTCGAGGGCCAGCATCGCCGCCTCGCCGCGGCGCGGCTCGCGGATGCCGATCAGGCGGTGGAAGGGGATCTCCTCGATATCCATGGCGTCACCCACGGCCCGATTGCTCACCGTGACTGTAGCGAGAGCCCACCTCTACGCCTTCGGCCCGACCCATGGCAAGGAGACAGGTGCGGCGCACACCACCACGGCTCCATCCACCCGACCCCTTAGCTCCCTGATGCTACTCCCTACAACGTGATCACCTGGTCCGGCGGGTTGCCCGAGAGGGCCTCGTAGAGGTTGGGGAAGCAGCCGATGGTGGCGCCCTGCACCAGCTGGTCGGCGATGTCCCGCTCGTAGCAGCACTGGTCGCAGCCCATGAGCAGCATCCCGCTCTCCGCCGCCACCTTGGCGAGGCGCTCGCCGACGGGGTTGCCCTCCGTCAGCACGTAGCAGTTGTCCTCGAAGAAGAACATCCCGATGACGTCGGCGCCGTGGATGCCCTTCTCGAGCTGCGGCAGGATCATCTGACCGAGCTTGTAGGAGACCGAGTGACCCTGCGTGGAGAAGATATACGCAACCTTCATGAGACACCTCTTTCCGGATTGAGAGTGGCAGGCCGCCAGCCTGGGGAGCCCCGACCCGGGCGGCGTACGCGGTATGGCCGCGGCAAGGTAACCGACGCCTCGCCAGTCCCCAACCTCGCCCTGCTAACCAATTCTCTTCCGCACCGGGCGAACGGCACCGACGACCGTACGTGGCCTTATTTAGACGATGTCCACCCAAGGAAGGCAGGAAGTTGAGGAAGGCAGGAGTATGTCGTGAGCTACGACATGGAACGAGCGGTTCCGACCTTCCTGACCTCTCCTGCGTTCCTTAGCCGCCGCACCGAAACGGGCGACTGCGTTGGCCGCTGCGCCACCTCGTACGGCCGTGAAGAGCCGCGCTCGCGGATCACTCCGCCGCGGCGTATAGCCCTTCGAAGATGTCCCGGTACTTCTCGTAGACGATGCGGCGGCGGATCTTCAGGGTCGGGGTGAGTTCTCCCGCATCGATGGTGAACGGCGCGGCCCGGACCGCGAACCGCTTGATCTGCTGGTAGCTCGCCAGGTCGCGGAGCTGGTTCTCGATGCGCCGGTGTAGCAGGTCGTGGACCCGCGGGTGGCTGACCAGGGAGTCGTCGTCCACGTACTTGAGGGACTTGATCTCCGCGTAGGAGTGCATCAGCGCCATGTCGGGCACCACCAGGGCGGTGAGGTAGTTGTGACCGTCGCCGTACACCACCGCCTGCTCGATGAACTTGTCGAGGGCGATGCGGCCCTCGATCTCTTGTGGCGCCACGTTCTTGCCGCCGCTGGTGACAATCAGGTCCTTCTTCCGGTCGGTGATCACCAGGCACCCCACCTCGTCGAGGTAGCCGATGTCGCCGGTGGCGAGCCAGCCGTCGGCGTCGATCGCCTCCGCGGTCGCTTCGGGGTTCTTGTAATACCCCTGCATCACGCTCGGCGACCGGGTCAGGATCTCACCGTCGGCGGCGATCTTCACCTCGATCCCCGGCAGCGGAAGGCCGACCGTGCCGATCCGGTTGTTCTCCAGCCGGTTCACGGCGATCACCGGTGATGCCTCGGTGAGGCCGTACCCCTCGAGGATGATGATCCCGGCCGCATTGAAGAACCGGTTGATCGTGGGATTGAGGGCCGCGCCACCGGAGATGGCGAAGCGCAACCGGCCACCGACGCGCTCGCGCAGCTTGTCGATGACCAGGTGTTCCACGATCCGGTAGCGCACCTCCAGATGCCTTGGGATCGGCGCGTTGATGAGGTGCATGTCCAGGTAGCGCTGGGCGACCGCCATGCCGCCGGAGAAGATCGCCCGCCGTACCGGATTGCTCGCCTGCACCTTGTCCCAGATGCGCGCGTAGATCTTCTCGTAGAGCCGCGGTACCGACACCATGATGCTCGGCCGCGCCACCAGGAGGTCCTCGGCGATGGTCTCGATCGCCCGGGCGTAGGCGATCGTCACCCCCCCATAGATCATCGCGTAGTAGCCGACCGTGCGTTCCAGGACGTGCGACAGGGGCAGGAAGGAGAGGCATACGTCCGTGTCGTGCACCTCGACCGCACCCAGCGCCGCCTCGACGTTGGACAGGAAGTTGCGATGGGTGAGGGCCACCCCCTTGGGCTGGCCGGTGGTGCCGGAGGTGTAGATCAGGGAGGCGACGTCGTCGGCACCGCGGCCCGAGGCCGCCATCGCCCGGGCACGGTCCTGCTGGCGATGGTGCAGACGTGGGTCCGCGACAACGGCAAACGGCACGGCGAAGCCCGGCATGTCCGTCACCGGGTCGAGGACCACCACCCGCTCCAGCGACTCCATCGCATCGAAGATCGACGCCACCTTGGCAAGCTGGACACCGTTCGACACGAACAGCAGCTTCACCTCAGCGTGGTTGAGGATGTAGGCGATCTGCGGCGGCGTGGCATTGGGATACAGCGGCACGTTGATCGCGCCGGCCGCGAGGGTCGCCAGGTCGCACACCGCCCACTCGGGACGGTTCTCCGCCAACAATCCGACCCGATCTCCCGGCCGCACGCCCACGGATGCGAGGCCGGCGGCAACCCACAGGACCCGCCCCTCGAGCTCGCGCCACGAGATCGGCAGATACCGGCCGTTGTGCGGATAGCGCAGGCAGTCGGCCTCCCGCATGTGGGCGGCCTGGGTGAAGAACATCTCCGTCAGGGTGGAGTACTTCATGGGGTGCGCATCCCGCGAATGAAGACGGCTGCCACGCCCCTCCGATCCTCCTCTCTACCGGAGGCGCGGACGGACGAAGGTCCCCTTGAGCTGGAACTGATACGAGCCGTCATCCTGTTCGTACACGGATGCGATGTCCTTCAAGCCTTGCAGGGAGCCGATGACGGCAGGCGGCAGCCTCAGGGTGCAACTGAGGTCGAGGATCGACTGCGGCAAGGGTAGGCGGAGGCGAATCCGGCCATCGATGTTCGCGGACAGATCGGTCCCGGAGAGTGCCGCCTCTTCGATCTGTAGCACCCCCTTGTCTAGCTGCGCGCGCGCCACCAGCCGCTCGAACGGCACCTCCGGCAATGCCTGACCGAAGAACGCCACCCCGGCGATGCTGCCGGGCCCGCCCGTGACATCCACCTTGCCGCTACCGGCGATCCATCGTGCCGGCGCGCCGGCGAATTCTATCCGCCCGCCAACCTCTCCTCGCACCCCGGCAAACCGTTCGCTGAACGGCGCAATCAGTGCGCCGAGGTGCAAGCCCTCGCCGTCCACGCCGACCCCGTAACTGCCCCCACCGCGCTCCTCCACCGCGGTGCGCAGCTCGCCCCCGTACGCCTGGAACCGACCGTCGAGATACATCGGGCCGGTGGCGCTGCGCACCAGGCCGCCGACGCGGAAGCTGGCCGCGGCGAACAGCGGCGCGCCGTCCGCGCCACGGCGTACGACGCGGAGACGGGTCCCCGAGAGGCCGAGGCCCGATGGACCGAGGGTCGCGAAGTCGATCGCCAACCCCGCCGGCGCCTCCATCGAGCCGAGCTGCCGGCGCGCCATCTCGGCATACGGAAAGCGCAGGTAGACGGTGGTGAGAAGCACCACCAGGAACAGGCCGGCATAACCGGCGATGCGGATCACGACACCCTCCCGACCAGGGTGCCCACGGTGAGCTTCACCTTCAGTCGCCCCGGTGAACCCTCACGGCCGCGGAGCTCCTCCGCCACCTCGATACGCTTCACATACAGGGATTCCCGGCTGCGTTCGATATCGCGCAACAGCCTGGCGAGCTCCTCGAGGGTGAGGCCCTTGAGATCGATGTCGACGGTCTGCTCCCGGTAGTCGCCCACCGGGTGCTCCCCGGGTTTGAACGACTCGATGCGGTCCTTGAGGCCGGAGCGCTGGGCGAGGGATTCGAGCTCGACGAACAGGGAGAATCCCTCCCGATGGCTCGTCACCCGCTCCTCGAACTCCTGGTAGCGCTCGGTGAGGCGTGCGAGCTGCGCCTCGAGGTCGCCGAAGGCCACCAGCTCCTGGCGTTTCTGGGCGACCTTGCGGTCGAGGAGGCTGGTCTGTGCCACCAGCGGCGCGACCACCAGGCGGCCGAGCCCTACCACGACCACGAACGCAATGGCGGCCGCAACCAACCATTGCTCACGACTGCTGAGCGTCATGCCTGCCCTCTCCGGCCGGGAGTGAGGACGAGCTGGAAACGGACCCGCTTCTGATCCACCGACAGCTTCGCGTCACGTACTTCGACACTGGCGAAGGCCGGCGTCGTGCGCAGCACCCCCTTCAGGCGCTCCACCGCCTTGAAGTCGTCCACCGTGCCGTTGATCCGGATGTCCTTGCCGTCGATGGTGAGGTTCTTGACCACAAGGTCGAGGTCTGGCGGCACCATCTCGCTTAGCAGGTTCAACCAGTAGAGAGGCTGGCCGCCCGGCCGGGTGAGGTCCTCGAAGAACGTCACCCTCTCGGCAAGCTCGTCGATGCGACTCATCACCTGGGCGGTCTCGTTCACCACCCGCGTGCCCTCCGGCATTACCTGCACGAAGCGCGCACGCAGCTGCTCACGTAACGCCTCGTATGCTCGATTGTGGGCAGTGAGGGACGCGTACAGGTCGGCGGCCGCCAGCGCCACCACCAGGCCAATGGCGATGCCGTAACCCAGCGCGTGGCGGCGAATCTGGTGCAGCTCACGCATCCACGGCGAGCGTGTACGGTGGAAGTCGACCGAGAACGGCACACGCCGGGACGCCTGCAGCAGCAGCCCATAGGCGGTGAACGCCGACTCGGTCCACTGCCGGCCGTCCGTGGTCGCGGTGCTCGCCAGGCCGAGTCGGGCCACCTGCGCCGGCAAGCCGAGGCGGTCACCGAGGGCGGCGACCAGCCGTTCATCGGCGGCAAGCGGGCCGGCCACTACCAAGCGGCTGGGTACCGGGCCGTCCGCCGCGGTGGCCGCGACGTATGCCGCATGGAGAAGATCGAGGAGATCACTGAATGGTGCCGTCGCATCCTCCGCCGCCGTCCAGCGCACGATGCGGCGCAACTCCTCCCGCCCGTCGACCGTGAACACCAGGAGGGCGTGTCCCCCCTCGATCACCGCCACCGCCTCGCAGCCATCCGCCGACAGCGCGTCGCCGGCGACAAGGCCGGTGATCAAGGCCGAGACCTCCTCCCCGACCACGGAGGGGCTCACGCCGGCGGCCTCCAACCGCTGCAGGTGCGCCTCCAGGACCGACTGTTCCACCGCCACGGCCCGTACCTGCCACGGGCCACTGCCGCCGAGGGAGTAGAAGTCGAGCACCGCGCGATCCACCGGGTACGGCAGCAACGGCTCGATGGTGAATGGCAGGGCGTCTCGCACCTTGCCCGCCTCGCGGAACGGGAACTCCAGATCACGTACATTCACCTGGCCCGCCGCCAGGCATGTCGCCACCTTCTCTCCCACCACGCCGTGTCGCTGTAAGAGCTGGCGCAAGGCCTCCGGCTCCGGCAGATCGCCGGAAAAAGACTCGCTGGCGCAGAGCTGGAGGGTCACGCCGCCGGCGGCGGGGACGCCACGCAGCAGGCGTATGACGCCGGGGTGGATCTCCAGTGCGTTGAGGACTCGTGCCATGGGCAGACTATTGCTCGCGCCAGTAGAGGATCTTCACCTTGTTGCTGTCGTCCCGCGCCACCACGGCGGTGACACTCTTCTGGGTCAGGTCGCCGCTCTGGATGTCGTCGCCCTGCCCCACGGCGCCGGTGGCGTAGATAGTGAAGGATGTGCTTTTCGCTTCCAAGAGACGGGGACGGCCGCCGCTGTCGGGAGGCCTCTGCAAGGCGTTGAGGTGCTTCAGGTCGATGATGCCCCGGCTCTTGACGTCGGTCGGGTTGGGAAAGGGATCCTCCGCCCGTGATGCCCGCCACTCGTTGGCGATCGATTCATCGACGACATATTGTTCACCGGTGTCGCGATCGGCGACGACCAGACTCGTCAATATCCACGGGTACTTTTCGGGACTGGGATCGACGGTGTTGACGTTCAACAACCCGTCGCCGGTGGTCGTCACCAGCTCCAGCAGCCCCGGTACGTTCTCGGCGCCGTACAACAGCTGGCTGTCGAAGCCCTTGACCAGTCTCAGCTCCGCGGCGTTCAGCAGGGGCCGGTTGGCGATCTCTACCGGCGGATCGAGGTTGCGATAGTAATCCTCCTCCGCGCCGTCACCGGTCACCTGATCGTTCTCGTCCAGCCAGTCGATGAGGCTGTCGGTCAACGCCACGGCGTCGCTGCGACCGAGCTGGGTCAAGAGCTCCTCGAATATCCTCACCAGTATCGCGTCGACCTGGCCGTTGGCCGGGTTGACCAGACGGTTGATGTTGAAGCGGCGGTTGTTGTCCTCGATGGTGAGCAGGACGTATCCCTCCTCCAGAGGGATGTAGGGGATCGCCTGGGCCCACTGGTCCTCCAGGCTGTCGATGGCCCCCTGGCCGTCGTCATCGGTGCTCAGCAGGGCCATACCCACGTGCACCCCGGCCTCCGCCAGGTAGGCCGCTTGGATGCTCTCCACGTAGGAGCGGGCAAGCTCCAGCTCGACCTGGCTGGAGTAGTTAAACTGCACCACCAGCGTGGCCAGCAG